>JANXYJ010000042.1 GCA_025350105.1 Terriglobia bacterium
AGCGGCGCTGTCGTTGGCCCCCAGTGCCACGTGCAGGATTTTTGTAGCATCTGGACAGGCGCCTCGCTCGATCACGATGGCTCAATGGATGCATTTTCGAGTTTGGCTCCTGGAGTGGCCACCGGAGGCAATGTGAGCGTAGGCGCCTACAGCGCCATCAGCCTCTCCGCTAGTATTGTGCATGGAGTCCGCGTCGGCGCGCACACTGTAGTGGGCGCTGGCGCCACCGTATTGAACGATCTGCCGGACCACGTGGTGGCCTATGGCACGCCCGCCCGTGTGATCCGAAAACGAAATGAAGGAGAGCGCTACCTGTGAGTTTCCCCCTGCGCGGATTCTCCCGCCTGCCAAGAATTGTTGTTTTCTTATGACCTACAAAATTACATCGGTCACATCCGACCACGCGTTACTTGACCGCGCTTCTGAACGCGCACTCTCTGAGCATGATAGAGTGCGCTTCGTCCGACCGTCGCTGCCGGAGCTTGCGGATGTTAACAGAGCTTACCAGAAGGCCTACGAGCAGGGCGTGCTCACCAACGGCTGCTTGGCAAGAAAGTTCGAGGATGCTGTCGCCGAACGCCTGAATGTGCGGTATTGCGTGGCCGTCTCCAGCGGCACCAGTGCGCTGATGTTGACCTACCGCGCGCTGGATCTGCACGGCGAAGTGGTGCTGCCCAGTTTCACCTTCTTCGCCACCGCTCACGCCGCTTTGTGGAATAACCTGCGCCCGGTTTTCGCGGATTGTCTGTCGGATACCTGGAATCTGGATCCCCAGGACGTCGCGCGAAAAATTACGGCAAAGACGTCGGCTGTGATTGGCGTCCACGTGGGTGGCAATCCTTGCGACGTGAAGACTTTGGAAAATGAATGCGGCCGCGCCGGCATTAAGCTGGTCTTTGATGCAGCCCACGCATTTGGCAGCACCTATGGTGGCCAGCCCGTGGGCGGATCGGGCGACGCGGAAATATTTTCGCTCACCCCCACAAAGACGCTGGTATGCGGGGAAGGCGGCTTAATCACCACCAACGACGCCACCCTTGCACAGCGGTTGCGTGCCGGACGCAACTACGGCGATTCTGGCTCCTACGATCCGGAATTGTTAGGCCTGAATGCGCGTTTTCCCGAATTCAACGCAGCCATGGGACTGGCGGGTCTCCCATTGGTGGCCAGCAAGATCCGCCGCCACAATGAAATCGCCTGCGCTTACCGGGAAAGACTGCAGGATATTCCCGGCATCCAATTCCAGCAAGTGGAAGACGGGAATGCGAGTACGTTCAAGGATTTCTCCATTCTCGTCGATCCGGTAAAATCAGGGACTTCGAGGGACGAAGTAGCGAGTGCGCTGGCGTCTGAGGGGATTGAGACCCGCAAGTATTATTCTCCGGCGATGCACCAGCAAAAGCTGTATCGCGAATTCGCGGAAAAGGGAGATGACGCGCTCCCGGTGTCCACTCGCGTTGCCGGATCGGTCGTCAGTCTTCCTATTTATCCGTCACTGCCGGATGAGGCGATCGAACGGGTTGCCGCGGTGATCGAACGGGTCGCTACCGGGCGAGATTGAAAGACGCCGCTGAAAAACGACGCTGAGGGACGACTCTAAACTTAGATGGGGCCTCACACAGCACGCACTCGCGCCGGCTGGCCAGCGATCTGCTCGACGGGGGGATTTTCGATCATTTTGGCCTTTCTGGTTTTTCGTTACGGCGGAGTGCTCTCGCACGACTGGAATATCGCCGCTTGCGGCATTGCGGTAATTACGATTGGCCTTGCCCTATTTCCAAACCGCGAACCGGGCTGGGGTAAAACAACAGTGGATGGTCCAGGCCTGCGTATTGCATGGCTGATGGTTCTGTTGTGCGCCTACGTCGTTTTTCAAACCATTCCACTTCCTCCCGCTCTGGTCGCTGTATTGTCCCCGGCGCGCTTTGAACTTACCAGCGCGACCCGTATTCTGGGTGACGCGCCGGGTTTCATTACCTTGAGCATTTTTCCCAGCGCAACGCTGGCGCAGCTTTCTAATTTTTTGTGCTACTTGCTCGTTTTTTTCAGCATCCACAAACTGCAAAGGCGCATGAACCATGCCATTTGGTTTATGATTGTGCCTCTGGTCTTAGTGGGTGCCAGTGAGGCGATCACTGGCTTAATCCAAGCGGCCGCAGAGGGCGCTCCTCATTTCGCGCACGGCACTTATGTCAACAAGAATCATTTTGCCGGTTTTCTGGAAATGATCCTGGCCTTCCCCATTGCCTACGGTTGGTATTACCGCGACTCAAATACGCGGGCAAGATCAGTCTTGGCATTTGCTTTGGCGGTGATCATAGGGGCCGCGATTGTGGCCTCGACATCGCGGAGCGGAATCCTCGCCGCCGCTGTGGCCGTGATGGTCACCATTTCTGTCATCAGCGCGAAGAAGCCGTATTTTTACTGGGCAGCGGCAGCGGCGGGTGGAGCGCTGATCGTCGTGGTTCTTTTTACAATCCCGATTGAAGCCGTCGATTCCGTTCGTCCTGCCATCTGGCGAGACTCTTTGCACCTGATCCGTGATTTCCCCGTCACAGGGTCCGGTCTCGGAACGTTTGAGACCGCTCTTTTGCGCTATAAGACTGCCGCTCCGCTCTACACTGTGGACTTTGCTCACAACGACTATTTGCAGTTCCTTGCCGAGTTGGGCTTGATCGGGCTTCTGCTGCTGGCCGCGATCGCAGTGCGCACAGTCGGGAAGGCGATAGCGACTGTGCAAACGGCGCGCCCGGAGCAAAGGGCCGTGGCAAGCGCCGGACTGGGTGCGTTTGCGGCCATTGCGCTGCACAGCCTAACGGATTTCAATCTGTATATTCCCGCGAACGCGCTGACGCTGGTGTGGATCGCCGCGGTTGTGTTGGGAACGGACAAGGGCGAGATAAGAGGCAACTGATAAGAAGTGCTCAGAGTCGTCATCATTGTCATTGGTCTTGCGGTTGGCTATGCCAGTTGCGCCGCGCTACTGGGCGTAGATCCGATTGAGGCAATTGGGTCCGATACCCCAGCGGATCTAGCGGAGCAACAACTGCGCCGCGCAGCCTCGCATGAAAACACCGCTGCCGCTGTTGCGCTTTACAAAATCGCACTGTTCCGCAATCCCGCCGCGCCGCGCCGCTGGACCCAACTGGGCGACGCGTTTCTGGCGGCGGGCGATACCCAACATGCGGCGGAATGTTTCACGCGCGCTCTCGAACTAGGTAAGGGAATTCCGGAAGTGCTCAAGCGAGTGGCCGAGTTTGATTTTGCACAGGGCCGCACCAACGCAGGAATGGACGCAGGCGCCCAGTTGCTGAGCCTGGATCCGTCTTTCCAAAAGCCCGTCTTTGAAATGTACGGCCGCCAATCACTGCCAGTGGTGCAAGTCCTCGAAACTGGCCTTAAAGGCCAAGCAGCAGCCCTCGCCTATTTTGAGCATCTGAGAAATACCGCAACCGCGGATGACGTCGAGGCGGCGTGGCAGTGGTTAGCAGCGCGATCATTTCTGGCGTCCCGCACGTGGGTGAACCCGCGTTTAACACAGGGTTACATTGAGACCCAATTGAGGGCGGGGAACTTCGACCGGGCAGTGCTTGCCTCCGCCAGATTCCTGGGGCCAATCGATCTGCGTTTTTTGCATCCTTCGTTGGTCTTTGACGGCGGCTTCGAAGTGGAGCCAACCGGTTCTCCGCTGGAATGGACTGTCTTTCCCTTCGCGGGCATTGTGGCGGAACGGGATCACCGCGCTGCCCATTCCGGCGCGGCCAGCCTCCACATCGATTTTGCAAACGCCGGAAACGCGCTCTTCGGGCACGTTTTACAACGTTTATATCCGCACCCCGGACGTTGGCGCGCGCGCGCTTTCATCCGCACCGTAGATCTGACCTCCGGCCAAGGCATACGGTTGCTGATTTCAGACAGCGCGTCCCCCGAACGGCTCTATGTGCAAACGCCCGCCATTGCCGGGACCCACGATTGGACGGCGGTGGAGACTGTATTCACCGTCACTCCTGCGACCACCGAATTGCGGCTACAGATTTTCCGGCCAAAGGACGCTGACAACGGCGGTGTAATCCAAGGAAACGCCTGGATTGACGATATTTCAGTTGAACCGGAGTGATCTGAGGATAATGCCGATAGGGCTAGGGGTATAATGAGCCATGACACTTCGCAAACGAACACTGAGTCTTGCTGTGACCATGTTCGGATTCAGTCTGTTTCTTCGCCCAGGGCTGGCTGGCACAAGCGGAGACAATGCCTTCTTCACTAGGCACGAACGGCAGTCTGTGGAGATCGGCACAACGTCGTTGATGATTTCCCCGGATTCAGATGGAACCGCGTCGGGTGACCGGGCGATTCTGCGGCGTGGAGAATTGCGTTTTACCTCGGCAAATACCTACCGTGTGGAAGCTTCGTCTTTTCGGATCACTGCGTTTGTGTCACAAACCAGCGGAACCGTACGCATGAACCCCGGCGGGGGCGTGCAAGTGGCGGCGCTCAATGGAGCCATTCGCGTCGACAACGCATCCGGCATTGAGCTTGCCCGTCTGCTGCCGGGAGAAACTCTGGACTTCCAGGCGGGTGATGGCGGCAGCACGGCCTACGATGTAAATGGATGCTTCACCGCGCAGGACGGGCACTTCTTCGTAACGGACGCGACCACGAATATGAAACTGGAATTGCACGGCGCGGATCTGGCGAAATATGTTGGCCGCCGCGTAAGGGTTACTGGCAACGCGTCTCCCCAGTCGCCGGCCGCGGGCGCGCCGCGCATCGTCGACGTAAGCCAGATTACCCAGTTGCCCGGTGAAGTTTGCGGCCCCGCCGGCAGTAAGGCCGACGGTGGTTCTCATCACGTCACAAAGGCGGTGGTGATTGGCGGCGTCGTTGTGGGCGGCACGGTAGGGGGCCTGTGGGGTGCAGGCGTTTTCAGCAATAGCCCGGTAAGCCCCAGCAAACCGTAAGGCGTCGTAGCGACGTCCAAAACATTTTCCGTTTGCCGGTGCCTGGTGCGACGCCAGCCGCACCCATAGCGTTTCCAGCACCCTCACTATCGGCAAGCCTCTTCCAGTTCGCGTTTTTTGCGAGTTTTTTATCTATCCATCTGATCTTGAGACGCTTGTGCAAGAATGCGGCTCACAATTTTGCACAGACTGTAAGCCCGCCTGTAAGTCCGGCACACGGGCATAATCCTGGATGACGGCGGCTCCTGAACGGGTGTATAGTGGTAGCGACCCTGGAGGAGGTTCCCATGAAAAAATTCTTCTTGGCATGCATGCTCGTTTCCCTGGTTGCTTATCCCGTGGGAGCAGTCGCGGGAGCAGACGATAAATCGGACGGGCAAGAACACGAGTCCGGCAAAGGTAAGTGCAAGGATCGCACCCATTTTACCGACGATAGAAACAAAGGTGATGACCGTGACGCCGATCATGGCGGGAAACGTGATCGTGATGATGATGACTGCCGCCCTCAAGTAAGCCCGACCAAGCCAAAAGACAAGCATTAGGTAAAGGGCAGTCCACACAGCTTCCCGTTTCTCCTCGCACTCACCCTTCGCGCGCCGATGAGGTGAGCAAGCGGCCACCAACGGCGGATGGGGGAACGGTAAAACAACCCTCCGCGCGTCCTTCACTTGGCCGCGGGAGGACCAACTTGTTTTCACCGCACCGGATTTCAGCCGCCCTGCTTCATGTGTTTTTGTTTACCGGACGGACCCACGCAGCCGCCCCGGACCCTGCTGTCAATCCCATTATTAACCCCCTGATAAATCAAGGAGACCCGACGGTCAACGTTACGGCCCAAGGGGTGGTTGGCGACGGCAAAACGAACGTAGCCATTGCCCTTCAGTCCCTTCTTTCGGGCGCCAGCGCGGGCCAAACCTTCTTTTTCCCGCAAGGAGATTACGTAGCGCCGGCGGGTACGATCATCTACATCGACAAGCCCGTAAAACTACTCGGCAGTGGCGCGAATCTGGTCAACATACGGCTGTTTTTCCTGGCGGATCCAGACGTGGATGGACTCTCCTTCACTGAAGTCGATTGCGTTCACGACCAGAGAAACCCTGGCTTGTGTCCCGTGGCCGGTGCCATGATCACTGCTGGATATGTTGGTTATCCTTTGTCGAATATTTCAATTCGCAACGTAAATTTATCGACCACGCGGGCCTACACAGCCATTGAGTTTGGTTACGACCGGGTTGCCAGCGCGACTCTCGATCACTTCAGCATCGTGGATCATGAACTGTCGGCAATCTCGATTTATGGCGGAACCCACATCCGTATCACCAACGGAACCATCGTTGGTGGAGGTATGAGTGGGGCCGAAGGAGTGGTGGATGACGGAATCGCGCTCAGTCCCTATTACGGGCCAATTTCCGATGTGACGATTTCAAACGTCAACGCTAGCCAGACTGCAGATTTGGTGGGGATGGGATCGGACCTCTTCTGGCCCCTGACCCAAGTTTCAATCCTGCAGTCGTCGTGTGATAGAACGTTGGTGTGCTTGTATTTCCGCTTGGGAGATGTAACACCGCCTCCCGCGCCGTATGCCCAATATTCCTACCTGGACGGAATCACGGTGGACGGAATCCTGGACCTGGATCCGAACGGCGTGCGCTACCAAGCCTCGGTCATGTTTGTGGCACGGGGCGGCGCCGTGGGACGAAATATTAGTATCTCGAATGTCTCAGCCAACTCCAGGGCCGCGTCGCCCTATGGATTCCGGGTTCAGGCATTCCTGGACGGCGGCAGTACGCTGCAAAATGTGCTGTTCGAAAATTGCCGTTTCGACGACAGTTTGATTGGCGTCCCGAATAACCCGGCCGCTCCGAATTTTCCAGTGGCCGGGTTTCCAGTTGCCGAAGGAATTTATCTGCAAACCGATTCCACTTCGTCCATCGACGGATTGATTTTGAGTAACCTTCACGTGTCTGGGACGGCCTATTGGGGTATCGACGCCGGCAACGCCCGCGTCTCGAATCTTCAGATGATCAATCCAGACTTCACCAATGTTTTCCTCACTCAGCCCGGTTGGAGTGGCCCATTGGTATACATTCCTGGTTCTTCCGTTGCCAACCGATAAAACCCATAGCTGCAGTCCAAAACGGCATGCCCTCCGAAAGTCTCTAGGCTGTCCAGCCTATAGTACTGAAATCGTTTAACCCAGACTAGCTGCGGTAGTAGGGGAATACGCTGATGATGTATGATACGAGAATCAGTTCATTAGACTTGGCACCGTATCGTCGGAGGTGTGTATGCGGGTACAGACGGTTTCGCGCCGGTGGCGTGTTAGCGTAGGACTCTTTTTGAATTTCTTATTGGGCGTGGCTGCAGTCGGCCAAGGGCAGGTCAGCAGTGGTGTTCCACAGGCTGTTACGCCGGGCATCCCAGTGGTTACGCCGCGCGCCGCTGCAGCCGATATCCGTACCGGCGTTTTTCAGGGCTCCCCTGTCACTTTTGAAGTCCGCGACGGGCTCGCGATCTACCAAGGGGACATGATTCTGGGGACGCCGTCCAGTCTGGTGGGTCCGGATGCGCCATCTTCGGGAGTGAAGCAGAAATCGGTGACGGTTGCTTCGCCATCCTCCCTATGGACCTTTGAGAAAATAGCCGGCGCGTACGCGGTCCCCTACACGGTAGTTACCGACAATCCGAATCGTGCACAGGCGATTACCAATTTCAATACGCTCTTCGCCGGTATCATCCAGTTTGTACCGAAAACCACGGAGACCAGCTACGTTCAGTTCAACTTCAACGCGGCCGATACCAGCGGCACGTGCCTTTCCAACGTGGGAGTCGCCCCTGCCGCATTTCAGCCCAACACCATCACGGGATCGGTGTCGTGTGGGGTCGACACGCTTATGCATGAGATGGGGCACACCATCGGGCTCTATCACGAGCAATCGCGCAGCGACCGGAACCAATTTGTGACGGTGAACTACCAGAACATAAGCACGGGCCTGCGGAGCAACTTTGACATCGCGTTGGGCAATGCACAGCTTTCTGGCGGCTACGACTATGCCTCGATCATGCACTATTTCTCGGGTCTGTTTACGCGAAACGGGAAAAATACGATTGATTCGATTCCGCCAGGTATTCCGCTCACCTTGAGTACGTATTCGGCCGGCGACATCGATTCCATCAAGCGTTTGTATGGAGCTGCGCCTACCCAAGTAACCATTGCGACAAATCCTCCCGGCTTGCAGGTTACCGTCGACGGCGGCGCGGCCGTGACCACGCCCGTATCTTTCAGTTGGGTCATCGGCTCGCAACATACGCTCAACGTTCCCGCTGGATTGCAAATCACCGGCGGTATCAACTATCAGTTCGGACGATGGAGCGGTCAGGCGTGGACCGGTGCCGCGCAGTCCAGTTATCCAATTAAAGTATTGGCCGGCATCGGCACGGCCAGTAACCCGGTAAATTTACCGGCGACCACCGTTTATACCGCGAACTTCGTTCAGTTGTACCAATTCTCCCCGGGCTCGTTCGGTGCGTCGGGAACCGTAACGGCGTCGCCTACTCCGCTAACCATCGGCGGCAACCAATACCTGGTGGCGAATCAGCCGGTCACCTTTACGGCGTCCGCGGCGGGCACATCCGGTTTTTTCTTCCTGAATTGGTGTTGTTCGTGGTCCGGTATCTTCCCGTACCGTGAGAATCCGGTTACCACCACGGGTTTTCTGAACGGCGATTTCCAGGTTCAATATACGAACAATACACCGCTCACATCGATTACGTCGAATCCAATCGACAAGGGGATTGGTGTTGTCATCGATGGCGGCTTCAACTATGCTCCGGCCTTGCTTACCGGCACGGCCTGGTCCGGTCTGCCTTCTCACACCTTGAGCGTGTCGACACCTCAGTCTCCTTATAGCGGAGATACCCGCTACAATTTCACGCAGTGGAATGACTCCGTTACCTCCGCTTCCCGTACCGTCAGCACCGCCACGGGTGTGAACTACACCGCCAGCTTTACGCCCCAGTACCGGTTGACCACCGTGGCGAACCCAAGCTGCGGCGGGACCATTACGCCATCGATTGCGTCAGGAGACGGCTTCTACAATAGCGGAACACCGTTGACCATCTCCCAAGCGACGAATGCGGGATGGGTTTTCACCGGCTGGCAGTATGATCTGAGTGGAACCGGGAACGCTCAGCCTTTGACGATCAACGACGAAACCCTGGTGCAAGCCAATTTCAATACCGTCAACACGCCGCTGGCTATTTCGGCTTTGGCTCCCGGATACGTGGTACAAAATTCCGCTCCGTTGATAACCGTGAGGGGAACCGGGTTTGACCCAACGAATACGCAATCGTTTGTGGGTGGCAACTTCCGGGCCGTTACGGTCATCAATTCCACCACGCTCACCATTCAATTGACGGCGGCGGACACGGCCGCGCTGGGTGGTCTTTCCATCTTTATCCGTAACTATCCTTTGGCCCAGACATTTGTTTGCGAAGTGGATGCCGCCACGTCGGTTTTCGTTGCCACGGCCTCCTCTATTCCCTCTCCCGCGGTGGTTTCGCTGGCTCCCGTAAATGGTGCCGGCAACGCGACTTTCACCGCGACGGTTTTTGACCAACTGGGATACAAAGACGTGAGCGTGGTGTATCTGCTGTTCAATACCAGTGTGAGTTTGCCCAACGCCTGTTTGGTGGCCTACGATGCTTACGACAACTGGCTGCTTCTGTTCAACGACGCCGGCACGGCGTTGGTAGCCGGAACGCTTACGCCTGGCGGAACCGGAACCCTCAGCAACACACGATGCCAAATTAGCGCGGCCGGGGCCAGCGTCAACGGCGCTGGCAACAATCTTTCCGTCTCCGTGCCGATTACGTTCCTGGGCGGCTTTGTCGGAACCAATAACCAGTACGTTTACGCGGTTAGTCTGGAACAACTCGCCAGCGGCTACCAATTACAGGGAACTTGGACCGGCAATCCCGACCTGCCTCCGACCATTCCCACGAATCAGTTCAGCGGCACAGGGTCCCCGCATACATTCAATTTTCAGTTCAACGACGCGACTTCGGCCGAAAATATTGGCTTGACTTACGTGGTATTCGGCGAACAACTCACGCTGAACAACAACTGCATCATTGCTTACTCAAACGGCGCCAACACCATCTACCTGCTGAATAACGCAGGCACCGGACTGGCTGGTTCGGTGATACCGGGTTCGGTTGGCACCGCGTCCAACGGCCAATGCACCATTGCAAGTGGTGGCGCGGTTACCTTCGTTGGCCCGGCCCTAACCGTTCCCGTCACGGTTACCTTTGGCGCCACATTCGGTGGACTCAAAGGCGCCTGGGGCTACGCTCTCAGTTCATTGGGAAGTAACAGCGGATGGGTGAGCATGGGCTCCTGGTCGGGTACCGCAAACGTTGCTCCGGGGACCATAACTGGCCCCACGCCTACCGGCTCCGGTTCCGGTCCCTACATTTTCCAGATCACCTATACGGACCCCAACGGGTATTTGGACTTCGCCGATACGTTCCTCTTGGTGAATTCCACGCTCAGCGGCGTGAACGGCTGCGAGGTCATTTACGCCCCGGCGTACAACCTGTTGTACCTGCTTAACGACGCCGCCACTGGATTCGTAAGTGGCACGGTGACTCCAGGCGTGGCTGGTCCCCCCATTTCAAATAGCCATTGTTCGGTGTCGAACGGGGGCACGCCAAGCGGCAGCGGCACCAGTCTTACCGTTCCCATGCAGATCACTTTTACCAGCTTCTCGGGCACCAAGACATTTTTTGGGTATGCATTTGACGCGAGCACGGCGAACAGCAACTGGCAAACCCTTGGGA
>JANXYJ010000069.1 GCA_025350105.1 Terriglobia bacterium
GTTTGCGCGTGATCGCCCAGAGGATGAAAAAAGCCGTTGGAATCCGCCGCAACGCCGCCGGTGCTGAGTGTAACGGCATCACTTAAGCCTGAACCCGGCGAGGAAGTGGGCAGCTTATCGAGAGTGTGAGCACTGACGTCATTGTGGGCGAAGGGAACGTTTTCGAGCAGATCCGCGCCGGAAGCTTCCACGGTAACGCTGCTTTCGGTGCCAGCGATGGTGAGGCCGATTTTCAGCTCCACCGGAACCGCGCCGCGAACTTCCACATCGCGAGTGAGTGTGGCGAAGCTGGGCGCGCTGATCTCCATGTGATAGGGATTCGGCGGGATGCTGGAAAAACGGAACACGCCTTTGTCGTCGGTTTTGGTTTCCTGGTGGAAGCTGCTGACTCGATTGACGATGGTTACGGTGGCGTTGGGAAGGGCGGCACCGGAGGGATCGGTCACCGTGCCTTGGATGGTGCCGGCGTTGCCCAGGGATTGTGCCGAAAGTAGTTGGGGAAGCGCGCCGAGGAGGCTCACAAGGAGGAGAAGAATAAGAATGAGATTCGATCGCTTCTTCATAGGCACCTGTCCTCTATCCACCATTTCTGTATCCGGCATTTCTGTATCCGGCAGTTCTGGATCCGGCATTTCTGAATCCAGTATGATGCTTGTGGCCTATGCCCAGAAGCCCAATCGCATGAACGGGCCAGTAATAGCGGCGAGCGGGCGGAGAAGCACGGTGAGCGGGTATGGTATGAGCAAGGTGTCGTCTTCATGGAGTTGTCTTCCGTGAAGTTGTGTTCCGTGCACGCGCAGTAGAATAGAGTCGTGAAACTCTTCTTCATGGGCATGATTCTGGGTTGGGTGGTTGCGCCGGTGCTTTTGTTCGCTTATTTGCGTTTTGGCTACGTGCCGATGTCCGTGAATGGTCCGGCGATTCCCTTCGAACAGTTGCTGGCGGGTACGGCGATTCAAGCACGAATTGCCCGGGAAGCACCCACGCAAGCGGCGTTTCCGGCCAGCCCCGAAAATGTTTTGGCTGGGGCGAAGCTGTATCGGGAGCATTGCACGGAGTGCCACGGACTGCCGGGGTCGGTTCCCACATTCGCCGCGAAAGGGATGTTTCCGCCGCCGCCGCAGTTTTTTGAGCATAAGGGAATGGGGAACGATCCAGTGGGGCAAAACTACTGGATCGTCGCGAACGGGATACGGCTGACAGGTATGCCGGGATATCGGGAATCGCTGACAGACCAGCAGCTTTGGCAGGTGAGCCAGTTTTTATCACACCGGGGACAACTGCCGGCTGGGGTGGAGACGGCGTTAACGGAAGTAGTGCCAGCCAAGTAGTGCAGCGAAAGCGCCCATTGTCCTCAATCATCTACCGAGAACCATAATTCATATCCCGAAAACCGGAGAACACGACGGGTAGCGGTTAAAGTACAATCATTTCAGCGGATAACGCTCGATTTCGGGTTGGCAATCGGCTTGCAGTGATTTCAAACGGAGAAGTGTTGGTTTGAGGAAAGGTCTGGCCGGGTGAAGGAACTAAAGCAACAACTCGTCAGCGCACTATTGGTGATCCTCACTGTAGCTGCGTTCGTTGCCGCCGCCATTAACCTGCAGCAGCAGAGTAAGTTCCATCTTCCCGACGACGGAATTACCTGGGTGGACCGGATCGACAAGGTGAGCGGGGCGACCAACCTTGCAACGTCCAGGGTAGTGGCGGTGCATGTGGCGCCGGCCAGCCCGGGTGAGAAGGCCGGCGTGCATCGCGGCGATCAGTTGGTGTCGATCGCGGATCTGCCCATTCCGCATGCCATGGACGCCACCATGGTGTTGGCCCGTTTAGGCGCGTGGCGGAAAGCGGACTACAAAGTTCTGCACGGCAAGACGGAAGTGGTCTCGAACGTCATCA
Organism: Terriglobia bacterium; assembly: GCA_025350105.1. Lineage (GTDB taxonomy): Bacteria > Acidobacteriota > Terriglobia > Bryobacterales > Bryobacteraceae > Palsa-187. The sequence goes on from JANXYJ010000069.1 coordinate 1,900, forward strand.
TTGGAGAAGCGGAGCGCGACGCGACTCTGTACTACCAATACGCGGTCGCCTTTATTTATCTTTCGATTGGTTTGTTCGTCTATTTCCGGCGTGGCGGAGCGCCGCGGGGGCTGCACTTTTTCCTGTTGTGCCTGGGCAGCTTTGTGATGTATGCGTTCCACTACTCCGGCAAGCTGAACAATTTTGACAAGGTGATTTACCTGGGCAATGTGATTGCCGGGTATCTGGTGCCGGCGCTGTTTTTGCATTTTTGCCTGGCCTTTCCGGAAGCGAATGAACTTGCCGAAGGCGGTGCGATTCCCATCCGGCCCACGCGGAGATGGTTTGAATCGAGATTGTTGCGTGCGTCGGTTTATGTACCGGGGTTGGCGCTGCTCACCGTGCATTTGGGTGTAGTGACGGGCTGGATCACCAACGATGCCCTGCTGGAAATGCGCTGGCTGCTGGATCGGGTGTGGTTGTGTTTCCTGTGCGGGATGTACTTACTGGGCGCGGGTGTTTTGACGGTCCACTTACGGCGGTCCACCGCCTATAGCGCGGGATTGGAAGCCGAAGTCGCCGAAGCCAATTCTACAGACGCCAGTTCCGGCGAGAATTCCACAGACGACGCGATTGTCCGCCGGCAGTTGACTTGGCTGCGCAACGGAGCGGTGGCCGGCATTCTACCCTTCGCTGCCTTTTATGTCATTCCCTATGCCTTCGGCGTGCCGCCCACGCATTTGATGGACTTGTCGGTGCTTTCGCTGGTGATCATTCCGCTCACCTGGGCCTATGCCGTGTTGCGTTACCGGCTGATGGACGTGGACATCATTTTCCAGGAAGGCTATGTGTATACGCTGGCCACGCTGGCGGTGCTGGGGATTTTTTATGGCCTGATTTTTTCGCTCAGCAAGACCACGGAGTTGAGCGGCACCACCCTGCTGGCGTTGATCCTGATTGCGGCGTTTGTATTTCAGCCGATTCGCAACTGGATCCAGGAGCAGATGGACCGGCACTATTTTTACAAGGACCGCTACGATTATCGCCGTACGCTGATTGAATTTGCGCGGGAGTTGGGCTCGCCTAGCGATCTGAATCAAATGCTGGAGACCGTGGCGGACCGCTTGATCCGTACGCTGGGAATCCGGCAGATTGCGTTTTTCAACTGGCATGAGGACACGAGTGCTTTCCAGATGGCCTATGCGGGAACGCGCAACGGTCGCAGGCCGTTGCCCGCACCGGATCAACCGCATTACGATTTGAGTTTTCTGACGCCGAATCCAGGTAAGCCGTATTTGTTTTTCGAGCGGACGCGAAATATGTTGGACGTAGTTTCGCAGAACGATCTGTCGCCCTCGGCGCGGCACAGCATTGCGGACTTGGAACTGACCTACTATTTGCCCTGCAACGCGCGCGGCCGCACGATTGCGTATCTGGGTGTAAGCCGCACTGAAAGCGGAGATTTTCTTTCCAGCGACGATGTGGAATTGCTGGTGACGCTTTCGGGCTATGTGGGGATTGCCATTGATAACGCGACGCTGTACCGGTCGCTAGAACGCAAGGTGGAAGAGTACGAAAAGCTAAAGGAGTTTTCGGAAAACATCGTCGAGTCCATTCACGTGGGCATTCTGGCGGCGGATCTGGACGACCGGGTGGAAAGCTGGAATTCGCAATTGGAGCGGTTGACCGGGATTTCCCGTGGCCGCGCGGTGGGCCGGACGCTGCGTGAACTGTTGCCGGAAGAGTTGTGCGCTAGCCTTTCACAGGCGCGCCCTTCGCGGGAAGAGGCGAATGGCGAGATCCAAAACATCTACAAATATGTCCTGAAGCCGCAGGACATGCCGTCCGCGAAAGAGAAGGCGGGGAAAGAAAACTCGCCCGCCGAGTTTCTGACCAGTGCGGTTACGCTGAACATTGCGGTGGCGCCGCTGTTTTCGCGGGAAGGTTCGCATATCGGCCGCTTGATTATTTTGGAAGACATTACGGATCGGGCGGAGTTGGAACGGCGGCTGGTGCAGGCCGATAAGCTCAGCTCCATGGGTTTGTTAGCTGCCGGTGTGGCGCATGAAGTGAATACGCCGCTGGCGGTGATTTCCACTTACGCCCAAATGCTGGCGAAGCAGATTGCGGGCGATAAGGACAAGGCCCCGCTGCTAGAAAAGATTGCCCGGCAGACGTTCCGTGCCAGCGAGATTGTGAATTCGCTGCTGAATTTTTCGCGAACGGGCACGACCGAGTTTGTCAGCATGGACCTGAATCGCGTGATCCGCGAAACGGTGGGGCTGGTGGAGCATCAGCTGACCAAGTCTAATGTTCAAGTGGAACTGGAACTGGAGGAAAACCTTCCCCGTATGAAAGGCAACGCAGGGAAGCTGCAGCAGGTGTTTTTGAATCTGTTCCTGAACGCTCGCGATGCCATGGAAAATGGCGGGACATTGAAGATCCGTTCTTTGAGCGACGGCGGCCGGGCCGACGGCCGATCCGACGCACGATCCGGCAACGCCTGTGTCCGGGTGACGGTAGCCGACACGGGAGCAGGCATTGCCACAGAGAACCTGACCCGCGTGTTTGACCCGTTCTACACGACCAAGGGCGCGAAGAAGGGAACCGGGTTGGGGCTTTCGGTCTCCTACGGGATTGTGCAGGAACACGGCGGAGATATTGAAGTGGATAGCCGTTTGGGTTTCGGTACGCGCTTTGAGCTATCGTTCCCGCAACAACGGGTGGCGGGACCCAAAGTCATCAAGACCGTGCCTGAAACAGCGCAGCCGGTGCCGGTGGAAGTAGCTTCCAATGGTGCCGTAGCGCAAGAACACACCCCACCGCAGAAACCCAGTCACGCCGCAGTCGGGTCTGTTAACTGAAGACTGGCAAGCGAAACGGAAATGACAAATTAGGCATGCCGGGCACTGTGCAAGATCTCCCTTCCGATACGACCATGGCGGAAACCACGCGGGGCCGCATCCTGGTGATCGACGACGAACCGGATATTCGCGAGAGCCTGGAAATGCTGTTGTCCTCGGAAGGATACAGCGTGCATTTGGCTCCCAATGCGCTAGAGGGCCTGAAACGTTTTGAGGCGGCCACGTTTGATCTGATTTTGCTGGATCTGATGATGCCGGACAAGAGCGGCATGCAGGTTTTGGAAGAAATCCGCCTACGCGATCGCGAAACGCCGGTGTTTCTGATTACGGCGTATGGGTCAGTGGAAACCGCGGTGAATGCGCTGAAGCAGGGCGCAAACGATTATTTTTCCAAGCCGTGGGACAACGAAAAGCTGCTGATCGAGATTGACCGCATGATTGCCAGCCGGCGGCTGGAGCGCGAAAACACGGAACTGAAGCGGGCCATGCGGCAGCGCTACAGCTTCCGCAATATTGTGGGCAAAAGCGACCGCATGTTGAAGATTCTGGACCTGGTGGGCCAGGTGGCGGCCAGCCGCTCCACGATTTTGATCACCGGCGAGACAGGAACGGGTAAGGAGTTGATTGCCAACGCGATCCACGCACACTCGGTGCGGAATGAACATCCGTTTGTGCCGGTGCATTCGGGCTCGGTTCCACCGGATCTTTTGGAATCGGCGCTGTTCGGCCACGTAAAAGGCGCCTTCACCGGAGCCGTTGCTTCGCGCAAGGGTTATTTTGAGACGGCCAATCATGGAACGATTTTCTTCGACGAGATTGGGACGATCACGCTGGAGACGCAGACTAAACTGCTGCGGGTGATTCAGGAACGGGAGTTCATGCCGCTGGGGTCGACAGAGACCATCAAGGTGGATGTGCGGATTGTGGCGGCCACCAATGCGGACCTGAAGAAACTGGTGGAAGACGGACGGTTCCGTGAAGACTTGTACTATCGGTTGAACGTAATCAACCTGGCGCTGCCGCCGTTGCGGGAAAGAAAAGAAGACATTCCGGCGCTGGTGGAACATTTTTTTGACAAATATTGCCGTGAGAATGACAAGCTGTTGGACGAAAAGAATCATTCGCGGCTCCAGTTCGATCCCGATGCACTGCAGTTGTTGATGGATCACGCGTGGCCCGGAAATGTCCGCGAGCTAGAAAACGTGGTGGAGCGGGCAGTAGTGTTGTCGGAACAAAGCCCGGTGCCGGTAGATGTACTACCCGAGCATCTACTTGAATCCAGGGGACTTCGGATTCGGCGCGACCCTGGGGGATCGTTACCCTCCGACGCGTCGCTGTTTGAAATTGTGGCGGACTTTGAACGCCGCCGGATTTTGGATGAGCTGGAGGCCTGCGATTGGAGCCAAACGGCGGCCTCGGAAG
>JANXYJ010000097.1 GCA_025350105.1 Terriglobia bacterium
CGCCGCCGCTGCGGTGGCCGTGCGCCTGGCTCACGAACCGGCGATGAAAGATAAGACCATCGTCGTCATCCTGCCCGATGCTGGCGAGCGCTATCTCAGCACCGCGTTGTTCGAGGGCATTCCCGACGCCTAGGTAATTCAGCGGGTACATTCGGTCTCAGCAAGTTTTCTGAATCAATGCGAAAGCCCACGTGCGCCTTGAAGACTGTTTCGAGAAGACGGGCTAGAGAAGAGACTCGGCCCAAAAGAGCAGGTTTAAAAGCGGGCGCCAATTGGGTGTAGGGGTGAGGCGCCCGCCTGTCGTAACGGGGATTAATTACTTATTAAACGCCAGGCGCGTCCGGGAAGTTACTGGTCCGGCAAAAAGTTTTATCTGTTTTAGGTGTCCGATCCAAAACATGCGCCGATTGGGTGTAGAGTGAAACACCCGTTTGGGCGAAATCGTTTCTAAGCGCGGCGTTGCGACAGCGGCGCTTAAAATATTTTCCATTTGCCGGTGGCTAGAACGCCGCCAGTAACGACGTTTGAGTTTTCAGCGGCGACACCATGGCAAGGCGGCCTCCGGCTGGCGTTTTTGGAAGAATTTAACTGCATCCCCATGATTTTCAGCCGCTTGTCAAAAATAAGAGCCGCCGTTTTGCACAGCACGAAATCCTTGCGCGGCTCGCCGCACGCTCAATACAACAAAAATGGTTGCACGCGTTCCCGGAATTTCTGCAACTCCGCTTGCAAACTCTCCTCAATTACGCCTGGCCCCACGCCAGTCTTCATTTGATCCAGCATTTCGCGGTTCCCGATCAAAAAACGGCACGCCTCAAAATTGATTTTACCCGGATACAAGCGCTGCAGCGCATAAGCCACATCCAAACCCACGCGAACCGAGTTCACCTGCTCGCGGTTGAGGATCAGGAAACGAACGCCTTCGATGGTTTTTCCCGCAAAAGGACCGGATGTTGGCCGGAAGCTGGTGGGATACGCGCGAACCCCGGGCAAAACCCAGTTGTTCAGGAACTGCGCCAGTTCGGTGCCCCGGATCCAACTGGCGCCGATCTGCTCAAACGGGGCATCCGTTCCCCGCCCCACTGAATAATCGGGCGAAGCTTCAAGCAGGGCCAAGCCCTGATAAAGAAGCGCTGCGTTCAGGCTGCGCAGGTTGGGCGAAGGATCAATCCAGGTTAAGCCGGTGGAATCGAACCAATCGCCGCGCTGCCAATTCTTCATCTTGATCACGTGCAGATCGGCGCCCCACTTTTGTTCCGCATTCCCGAGAGCCGCCAACTCCCCCAGTGTCAAGCCATGACGCACCGGCAACGCATAGCAGCCAACGAAACTTCTGAGATCGGCGTCTAGCAGTGGCCCTTCCGCGTGTTCGCCGGTGATGGGGTTCGGCCGGTCCAAAACATAAAACGGGGTTTTGGTTTTCGCTGCATCTTCCAGCGCATGCAACAAAGTACAGGAGTAGGTATAGAAGCGGGCCCCCGCATCCTGAATGTCGAAGACGAACGCATCCACTTGCGCTGCGGATCCTTGCGGGCGGCGGTACTGCGAGTTCTGGTACAGGCTGAACACAGGCAGCCCGGTGGCCGCGTCCTTGGCATCGGCGATGTTGGCCTTATCTTCCTTACCGGTGAGCCCGTGTTCGGGAGAAAACAGTGCCGTCAAGTGAACCCCTGCGGCCAGCATTTCATCCACGTTGTGCTTGCCGGAACGATCGACACCGGTGTGATTGGTGATCAGACCCACGCGCTTGCCCTGCAGCGGAGCAAACTGTTCTGCCTCCCATACGTCCAGCCCGGTGAAAACTTCATGATTGGGCGCGCTGATGCGGCGGACACCTGCCGTTTCCAATGTTTCATACGGCATCGCGTAAGGCGATTGGCTGCCGGCTTTGGTCACCACCCCAAACGCGTTGGCTGCGATCGTTGCCACTTTCGATCGCAGGGGACTCAGACTCTTGTGGTTGCCATTCGGATGAACCGAATTGGCCATCAGAAGCACGTAGGTCTTGGAAGCCGGATCGATCCACAATGAAGTGCCCGTGAAGCCAGTATGGCCAAAGGAGCCAATCGGAAAGAGCTCGCCGCGCGGAGCGGAGTAACCGGAGTCGATATCCCAACCTAAGCCGCGCAACACGTGCTGGTCCGGTGGTGCATTGGACGCAGTGAAGCGGCGCACGGTAAGCGGCGAGAAGAGTCCGGCGCCGCCTTGCGCCAGCATTTCGGCATACTTGGCCAGATCGGTTGCCGTGGAAAAAACGCCGGCGTGCCCGGCCACTCCGCCCATATATCGCGCAGTGGGATCGTGAACCACCCCGCGAAAAGGCGCGCCGGTTGACGGATCGATTTCCGTAGGGGCAATCCGCGAGCGCAATTCAGCAGCGGGATGAAAGCCAGTCTCCTTCATGCCCAACGGCAAAAAGATTTCGTCGCGGGCAAATTCGTCCAGGGGCTTGCCACTCACCCGCCGGACGATTTCGCCCAACAATTCGAAATTAATATCGCTATAGACAAAACGCACGCCGGGCGGATTCATGGGACGATCCACCAGTGCCTTGCGAATGCCGGTTTCGTAACCACTCCACGCCGGCTTCAAATCCAAATCCGGGCGCAGGCCTGAAAAATGGGTCAACAGATCCCGAACGCTGATGTCGCTTTTGCCGCTCTGAAACTCCGGCAAATAGGCCGTCACCGGATCGTTGATGCGAATCTTGCCTTGTTCAAACAACTTCATCACCGACGGCGTAGTCGCCACCACCTTGGTCAGCGACGCGATGTCGAAGATCGTGTCCACCGTCATCGGCTCTTTCACCGGAAGCAGTGCCCGATTACCGTAAGCTTTGCGATGAACGATCTTGCCGTCGTGTCCGACGATCAATACAGCACCTGGAATTACGCCGTCGCGCACGGCGGCTTGGACCACCGCATCCAGGTCAGCTGAAGATGAAAACGTTTCCTGGGCAAACAGGCCGGCACTCAGAGCCAGTAACACTAAGAAAGCCTTTTTCATAACAGCCGTTTGGCCAAGTCTTCCAGCAGCGCGGCCAGCTTTAGATCCTTTTCCGTCACACCACCAGCCGAGTGCGTGGTCAAATCCACGGTCACGCGGTTGTAGACATTCGCCCATTCCGGATGATGATCCATTTGCTGAATACCCGGCACGGCGGCCAACATAAACCCGATGGCGCGTTCAAAAGTCTGGAATTTGTACTCGCGATGGAGTTTGCCGTTACTCATCCCCCAGCCGTCGAGCAACGCCAGCTTCGCGATGATTTCGTCGTCTGCTAATTTTTTCATTTACCTTGACTATAGCCTCTATCTATACGGCTTCATACGACACGGCTTCATACGACACGGCTTCATACGACACGGCTTCATACGACACGGCTTCATACGACACGGCTTCATACGACACGTCTTCATACGACACGGCTTCATACGACACGGCTTCATACGACACGGCTTCATACGTCCAGACCAACGGCCCGCATCAACTCCAGTGCGTTGCTGCGCTGCACCACACCGGGCTTCAGCCGGTAATCGAAATACATTTCGCCCGCTTCCATCTGATCCTCGAAATGTAGGTTGCGCGCTTGTTCGCCTAAACCGTCGGCGATATCCGCCAAGGCCAGATCGTGTGTGGTTACCAGACCAATGGCGCCGCGTTCCACCAAACCCCGCACCACTGCCGCAGCGCCAATCCGGCGGTCATGCGAGTTGGTGCCGCTCAGCAACTCATCCAGCAAAAACAGCGTGGGTTCACCTTGTTTTGCAAGATCCACCACGCTGCGCAGCCGCGTGATCTCCGCGTAAAAACGCGATTTGTTGTCGGCCAGCGAATCGTTCACTCGAATCGACGCGCCGATTCTCAGCCGCGAAACCTGTAGCGACTGGCAACACACCGGAGCCCCCGCCCAGGCCAGTACGGTGTTCATCCCCACCGCGCGCAGCAGAGTACTTTTGCCCGACATATTGGATCCGCTGATCACCCACAATGGGCAAACGGGGTTCAGTTCAACGTCGTTGGCAATGGCGCTCCCCGCGGGGATCAACGGATGGCGAACCTGCCTTCCGCTAAACACAGCGCCTTGCTCTAACAGTTCCGGGAAAACCGCGTGGGGATGCTCGTAGGCGAAACTTGCCAGACAACTGAGTGCTTCAAATTCAGCAACGGCCGCCATCCATTCGGCGATGTGCGCGCCGCTTCGTGCGCGCCAGGCCTCCATTGCAATGGCGCATTGCGGTATCCACAATAGTGGCAGGGAAAGCGCCAGAAAGAATTGGTTACGCGCCCAATCCAGACGATCCACCCAATTTTCCAAAGCGCGAATTTCAGCCGACGCGGAAGCTTCGGTGGGCGCGCTCATCCCGCGCGCAATCTCCTGCAGCCGTGGCGAGCGAAACGTTTCGCCTTCCAACCTTTCCAAAAAATGCCCCAGCAGAGCCAGATCGCTGGCCGCAGCCGCCACGCCAGCCACCACCCGATTCACGGCGTCGCGAATGGCGAAGGAGAATATCGTCTCCAACAAAACCACCAGCAAGACGGGCCATAGCGAAAGCTTCTGGGCCAGAAACAAAAGAAACGTGACCACGAAAGCCAAGGCCAGCATCAGCGCCACCCAAGCTGCGCCATTGAAGATGCGAGCCGCGGGCATTGCGCCCCACTCCGCCATCACGCGGCGGTCCAGCGCCATGCGCGTGTCGGTTCCCAATAAGGCGATTTCTTCGCGCAAATTCAAATACGGCTTCAGTTCTTCCACCGCGTCTTGGCGGGCCAGCACATCTTCAACAGAACCCGGCGCAAGCAACCATTCGGCCAATTTGCGTTCCCCACCCCTGGTGCGGGCCGTATCGAGCAATTCAAACAGAGAGCCTCGCCCGAACAGATCCAGATCATCGGCGTAAATGTGCGAGGGCGGCTGGTACTCCTCACCCAAATTGCCCGCCCCCATCCAACTACCGCTGAGCCGTCCCAATGCTTTTTCGTAGTGGGCCACCGCCCGCGCCGCGCGATCACGTTTACGCTCCACCCCTTCGTGAATCATAGCCAGCACTAAGAAGACAACCAGCGGCAGCGCCACCCACCACACGGAAATCCAGCCACCGCCGATGGCCAGGGCCGCTATCACAATTCCACTCAGCCCGACCATCAGCCTGGCGGAGCTCAACTGGCGGAAGCGCTGGGCATTGAAGGCCAACTCCGCGGCGAAGCGGCCTTGCCGGGTTTGATATTCCGAAAGGGGAAAAAGGGACGTCGTCAATCTTTCATCTGTCGTCAATCTTCCATCTTATGACGCCGGCTTATGCTGCTGGCTTGTCAGGCTGGCGGTATGATAAAACGTCCGCTACCGGAAAACCCATGCTGCCGCGCCTCCGCCACACTTTGGATTTTATGCCCTCGCCTTTCGAAGATAAGCCTGGGCTGCTGATTCGCGATCCATTTCAATTCAGCGAGGCAACGCTAATCGTTCCGCCAGCGCTGATTGAATGCTTGAGTTTCTTTGACGGTGAGCAAAGCTCGCTGGAGCTGCGTGCGCACCTGGTGCGCATTACCGGCGATCTGTCGGCCGGTGAAATGGAAACCAACCTGACACAGGCTTTAAGTCAAGCGGGGTTTCTGGAGGACGACGCGTTTCACAAATTGCGGACGGACGCGGAAAAGGCGTTTGCCGAGGCGCCATTCCGTTACGCAGTGCACGCTGGGGGAGGTTATCCGCAGGAGCCAAGCGAGCTGCGCACCACCTTCAATGACTATCTTAAGAATGGGAGTCCGCCCACCACTACAAAACGCACCCTGGCCATTGCCGCTCCGCATGTCAGCCCCTTTGGAGGAATCGACGCCTACCGCGCGGCTTATTCAACGCTGACGCCGGCGGATGCGGACAAAACGTTCGTCGTCCTAGGGACTTCGCACTACGGCCAGCCGGAGCGTCTGGGCTTGACCCGTAAAACATTTGTCACTCCCTATGGAAATGCGGTCACCGACACAAACCTTGTGGACCAATTGGCCGCCGCGCTCGGTCCGGCTGCCTTAATGGAAGATTACTGCCACGCCATGGAGCACTCCATCGAATTTCAAATCGTGTTCCTACAGCACCTCTTCGGTCCCGCCGTGAAGATTCTGCCGATCTTGTGCGGGCCTTATCATAAGAGCCTGTACGAGGGCGGGCTTCCGGAAGCCGACGACCAAGTGCGCCGGATTTTCGGCTCCCTTGGGGAGTTGGCCGCGCGTGAAGGCGACCGCCTGCTGTGGGTGCTGGGCGTGGATATGGCGCATATGGGCCGCCGCTATGGCGATTCGTTTTCCGCCAGCGCAAATCAAGACGAAATGCTCTCGGTGGCCGAGCAGGACCGCGGCCGCATCGCGCGCATGGAGGCGGGCGACGCCCAGGGCTTCTGGGAACAAGTGCAGGAAAATCAAGACGATCTGAAGTGGTGCGGATCGGCGCCGATCTACACATTCCTGCGCAGCGCACCGCAGGCGCGTGGCCAACTGTTGCAATATCAACAATGGAACATCGACGAGGGCAGCGTGGTCAGTTTTGCCGGAGTCCAATTCACTTCAAGCTGACCATCCCGTGGCCGATGAGTAACATCGGAGGCCGCTTGATATCCATCCGAAAAGCAACCAGCGATCTGGATCGCATTGCCGAATTGCTGGAGGCCGCCAAAGCCACCTACGAACATGCGATTCGTTCGGCGGGCCAATACGCAATTGAGCTAAACCCAGCCGACGCCGACCTGTTCCGTCAACACCTGGAAGTGATTCGGCAGCAGGTGCCCAACACCAACGACCCGGAGGAGTGGAAGACGCTGGAAGCATCTTTTCGCGGCGAGTTGCGCGATTTTCGCGACCGTTCCGCGGGACAACTTGCGGAAATGCGTGGCGAAGTCAAGGCTGCAGTGGATACCATGCAAATCTTCGCCGAGGCCGTCCACCAAAGCGGCGAGGATCACGAAGTAAAAATGCACGGCGCCATCAACCAATTGAAAGCATTGGCGCAGGTAACTTCGCTGGAGCAACTGCAAGCTGGCGTGGTCGCCGCCACCAGCGCGATCGCCGAAAGCGTACAACTGATGCGCAAGAGCCATCAACTTGCGGTAGCCCAAATGCGCGATGAAGTCCGGCTGTTGCACAAGCAGATCGACGTTGAGCGCCGCGCGGTTTACCTGGATCGCGCCACCGGCGTTTGGAATCGCCAGAAGATGGACGCGCTGATCTTCCGCCACCTGGAAGGCGAAAAGACGTTCATCATTCTGCTGGTTTGCATTTGCAATCTGAAGCAAATGGATCAACGCTATTCTCAGAACGTAGTCTCCGGGGCGCTGAAAGCATTGTTGCAGCGCTTTGCGGGGATGCTTGGTGAAAATGTTGTACTGGGCCGCTGGAGTGAGGACCACTTCGCTGCCATCCTGGAAGGCGACGCCAATTCCGCCATGAGCATTTCTCGCGAAACCGGCTCCAGGCTCACCGGTTCCTACTCCGTTCAAGAACAAGGTCTGTCGAAGAGCGTCAACCTGCAGGTGTCCAGCGGCATCATCGAACGTACGCAAAACACCACGGCAGGTATGCTGGAACAAAAAATACAGCAAATGGCGCAGCGGCTGTCCAGTTAGCGCACGGGTACCAGGGTTCGGAAGTACTCTACCGTTTCCCGCAAACCATCTTCCAATTTCACCTTCGGTGCCCAATCCAACACGCGTTTCGCTTTTGAAATATCCGGCCGCCGCCGCTGCGGATCGTCCTGCGGCAAAGGCTCAAAAACAATCTCCACGTCCGAGCCCATGAACTTCCGCGTCCATTCAGCGAATTCCAAAATGGTCAGCTCTGCCGGGTTGCCCAAATTCACCGGGTAACGTTCCTCACTCGCAGCAAGCCGCACCAACCCGTCCACCATGTCCGAAACATAACAGAAGCTGCGCGTCTGCGATCCGTCGCCATAAACCGTCAGCGGTTCGCCGCGCAAGGCTGAATCCAGGAAAGCAGGCACCACCCGCCCGTCCTTCAGCGCCATGCGTGGACCATAGGTATTGAAGATCCGCGCAATGTTGGTGCGCACTCCATATTCGCGATGATAGGCCATCGTCATCGCCTCAGCGTAGCGTTTGCTTTCGTCGTAACAGGAGCGCACACCTACCGGATTCACGTTGCCCCAATAGGTTTCCGGCTGCGGATGCACATGCGGATCGCCGTAGCATTCCGACGTGGACGTCAGCAGGAAGCGCGCTCCATACCGGCGCGCCACTTCCAACATATTGCGCGTAGCGGTAGAGCCAGACTCCAGGGTCTCAATCGGATGCGCCAAATAGTCTTTAGGACTGGCCAGCGATGCCAAATGCCACACATGATGAAACGGCCCGTCTACATCAATTGTCCGCGTCACGTCGTATTCCAAAAACTGGAAATTACGATTGCCTGCGAGATGTTCCAGGTTCTTCCGTGAACCAGTAATTAAGTTGTCCAAGGCAACCACCGTGTGGCCGTCCGCCAGCAACCGGTCGCACAAATGGGAGCCAATAAACCCCGCGGCCCCAGAAATCAGATGATGCAAAAGAGTGTCTCCGTTCTCATTCTAACCTTTTGTTACAAACGGCAAGTCAAGCTCAGCCGCGGCAGCTTACTTAGCCGCGGCAAGCTCAGATGATACATTCGGATGAGTGCTTCGTTTTACCTATATTGAATCGGCATGTTTTTTGGCATTGTTCGCCGCCTCGCTGTACGGTTTCTGGTATCGCTTCAGTAAAGTATTGCGCAAAATCCGCGAAGCCAGGCCCGATGCCGATTTTCACCTGGCGCCGCTGGGCAAACGCGTATGGGACTTTGTTTCTGAAGTCCTGCTACAAAGCAAAGTGATTCGCCAGCGCCCCTTGCCGGGGATCGCCCATGCCTTTGTGTTCTGGGGCTTCTGCGCCTTTGCGTTGGTGACGCTGAATCACCTGGCCACGGCCTTCAACCTCGAGCTTCTTCCCCTTGACAATTGGTTTGTCCCACTCTATTTCTTCTTTGCCGGCGCCTTCGCCGTCGCCGTAGCCATTTCGATCACAGGTCTATTCATTCGCCGCTTCATCGTCAAACCCAGATGGCTGGGTGAAAAAGTGTCCGCGGAGTCCGGCATCATCGCGCTGCTGATTCTCACTTTGATGCTTACCTACCTGGCAACTTTCTGGATTCGCGACAGCCACCTGTTGTGGTGGGCCCACACGCTGGCATTACTGATTTTTCTTCCCTTGGTTCCGCACACCAAACACCTGCATTTGATCCTCAGCCCCGCAACCGTCTTTCTATCGCGCGGCGAATTCTCCCACATCCCGCCACTTGCCGGCGATGAGGATTTCGGGCTCGACACCGGCAAGGACCTGACGCAGATCGTCGCGCTGCAAGCTTACTCCTGCGTCGAATGCGGCCGCTGCAGCGAGCATTGTCCGGCACACAATACCGGAAAGATTCTCAATCCCAAAGACATCGCGCTAGGAATGCGCAGTTATCTGAACGAATTCGGCGCCACGTCGGACGAACCGCTGCTGGGTAAGTTTCTTTCGCAAGAGGCAGCATTTCAGTGCACGACATGTGGCGCCTGCGAGTTCCAATGTCCGGTGGGCATCGAACATCTGCCCATGATTATCGGCCTGCGCCGCGGAGCCGTTAACACCGGCAAGTGGGAGGACGATCACGGAACGAAACTCTTTTTGGCCCTGGAACGCAACGGCAACGCGCTGGGCTTCAGCACAACCGAGCGCGACAAATTCATCCAGAAACAACAGTTCCCGATTTTCGACGGTACCCAGGAATACTGCCTCTGGCTGGGCTGCATGGGAGCCTACGATCCGCAAGGGCGCGAAATTATCGCTTCCTTCGCGCGCGTGATGGGCTACCTGGGCACCAGCTTCGGCGTTCTTAAGAAGGAAAAATGCACCGGTGATCCGGCCCGCCGCCTGGGCAACGACCTCGTCTTTCAACAATTGGCCGAACAGAATCTGGCATCGCTGCAGCAGGCCAAGGTGACCAGGATCGTTTCGATTTGTCCGCATTGCGTGCGAACCATTTCTGTTGATTGGAAAGAGTATGGACTCGCGCCCGAAATCGAACACCACAGTGAATTCATGGCGCGCCACGCGGAAAAACTCCCCAAAACAGATATCGGCAAGATCGTCTATCACGATCCCTGCTATCTGGGACGCTACCGCGGTAGCTATGAGCAACCACGCGAAGTCATCGCGCGCTCAGGCGAACTCATCGATCCCCCACGCGCCCGCGAACGCAGCTTTTGTTGCGGAGCCGGCGGAGGCCTGGCATTTCTTGGCGAGGAAAGCGGCGAACGCGTCAGTCATACCCGCGCCAAAGAGTTGGTGGCAACGGGCGCAGACGTGGTCGGCGCCGCCTGCCCGTTTTGCAATACCATGTTCCGCGACGCCCTCACTGCCGTCTCAGCTGCGCCACCGAAGTTGCTGGACATCGCGCAAATTGCCGCGGCGTCATTGCCAACAGCGTCACCCACGTCGCTTTCATCAACATAGGACGCTTCAATTCGACGCCATTTCAAGCTAACCTAAAGGGCAAATGCGCACGCTGCCCGTCGTGGCCACTCTCCTGATCAGCGGCTGGTTGTCGAGCGCTGATGCCCAATCAGCAAAATCTCTCCTGCGATCCATGAGCTTGCGCGATCGCGTCGCGCAAATGGTCGTTGGGGTCTGCTACGGCGATCTTCCCAGCGCCAAATCCCGCGAGTTCCTCAAATACCGCCATTGGGTGAAGGACCTGCACATTGGCGGCTTCATCGTCAACAATCGCGTGCGCTATGGCCTGGTGAAAAATGCCGAACCGCACAGCATGATTCTGTTCTTGAATCAGATGCAGCGTTTGTCCAAAACGCCGCTCCTGGTCGGCGGCGATTTCGAACGCGGCGCTTCCATGCGAGTGAGTGACACCACGCCCTTCCCGCACAACATGGCCTATGGCGCCGCTCGCGATTACGAAGCTTCGCGCTACGAAGGCCTGATGACCGCCCGCGAAGCTCGCGCCCTTGGCGTTCACTGGCTGTTCGCTCCCGACGCCGACGTCAATCTGAACGCAGACAATCCCGTCATCAACATTCGTTCCTATGGCGAAAATGCCGACGATGTGGCCAAACACGTCGCGGCGTACATCGACGGCGCGCACTCCGACCCTAAGAATCGCGTGCTGCTGGCCGCCAAACATTTTCCCGGCCACGGCGATACCAGCATCGATAGCCACGAAGACCTGGCCCGCCTGGATGCCACGCGTGAGCGCATCAACGCCGTCGAAATGGTCCCCTTCCGCGCCGCCATCGAACATGGAGTGGACGCCGTGATGACCGCGCACATGGCCGTTCCCGCGCTTGACCCCAGCGAAGCGCCCGCCACCGTATCCGGCAGAATCATGACCGGCCTGCTGCGCGAAGACTTGGGTTTCAAGGGCTTAATCGTCACCGACGCCATGAACATGAGCGGCCTGACCAAGCAGGTGGGCGCGGGCGAAGCCGCCGTGCGATCCATCGAAGCCGGCGTCGATGTGCTCCTAATGCCGCCCGATCCAGAGCTGGTGATTAAGGCCATTATGAAGGCCATCGATAGCAAACGCCTTACCGCCAAGCGCATCGATCAAAGCGTTTTGAAAATCCTCGACGCCAAAGTGAAATTGGGTTTGTACAAGAAGCGCACAGTGGATCCTGAAGCCGTCAGCGACGTCCTTGATGATGAGGACGAGTTGGCCGCCGCGCAAAAAGTGGCCGACCATGGCGTTACACTCATTCGCAACCAATCCGATCTTGTCCCGTTGGCCGTCCCGCAAAAATCCTGCCTGGTGATTTCCGTAGGCATTCGCATGTCCAGTTTCGGCCAGCGTTTTTTGGAGGAATACCGCCGGCGAGCTCCGCAAGCTCGCATTATTCTTGTCGACAATTCCCTCCCGGCCGCCGCGCTTGATTCTGCTGTGGGAGATTTGTCGGCCTGCTCGGCCATCATCTTCGCCAGCTACACCACCAATCCAAATCTCGCCGGGGACCTGCCCCTCTTGCTCGACCGCCTCATAGCCGGCCCGGTCCCGGTTGTGTTCATCACCTTCGGCAATCCTTATTTGCTTGCGAAGTATCCCAAGGTGGCTGCATATATGGCCGCGTTTAGCACCACACCAACCTCCGAATCTGCCGCCGCGAAAGCCCTCTTCGGCGAAATCCCCATCACCGGCCGCATGCCTGTGAGCATTTCTGGCCTGGCGCAATACGGCGATGGCCTGCAGGTGCAGGCGGGCTTTGAATCAAAACACCTTGACTCAAAAAGCCTTGACTCAAAAGGCCTTGATCCAAAGTCTTCGAAACAAAAGACTCTGCAAAATCTGCGATAAGGTGAAGGCCGCGCCAGGATTTGCGCAAACTGCGTCGTTCATGCGGGCTTATTCGTGCGGCCGAAACCGCGCCACCCCGTCGCCGTTCATTAAATTGAATTTCTGCACGCGCTTCCCGGTATCCACTTCCCCCGTATACAGGTTCCCGTGGGAATCAATCGCGATGGCGTCGATCCAGTGAAACTGCCCTGCCATGCGGCCGTTATCGCCAATTTCACCCACCAGCTTGCCGCTTTTGCGCTCGTGCATCCATATCTTGTCATTGGTGCCGTCGGGAATCAAAATGTATTTCTGCTCCGCGTCATGGGAAAACGTCAGGTTATAGATCGTTCCGCACATGCCGTAGAGTTGGCTGCCTGGTCCACCGCACTCTTTGCCGCGCGCTGGTGTGGACGGATGCACAAAAAAGCTAAATACAAACTTGCCGTCTTTCGTGAATACTTGGATACGGTTGCTGCCGCGCTCGCAAACGTACACCAAGTTGTCCACCGAAAAGTGCACGCAGTGCAGCGCCGGAGCAAACTGCTTTTGATCCGGAGGATCGCCAGCGGTGTCATAGGGCGGTGTCGGGTTGTTATCAATTTCGCTCAACGGCATGCCGTGCCCTCCCCAGCCGCGTTTGAACTTGCCGTCGTAATCGTAAACCAGTACGCGCTTCTGGTCTACGATGTAAATCTCGCGCGCGGCTTCGTCCAAATCGAAAAAGAAAATACCGCCGGGAAAGAGGTCGGTATTCTGATTGTTCTCGGGCAATCTAGCCACAGGCGGCCGTTCCGCGCGGTGGCCGAAATCCCACAACAGCTTGCCGTCACCGGTGAATTTTTGAATGCTGTCGCCCTGGCTGCTGCCGGAAATCCAGACGTTGCCTTCGCGATCGACAATGATATTGTGCTCCGAAGCCGCACCCGGCTTAGCAATGCCTTTGGCGGGCCAGCCGTCGGTGTAGCCCGGCCCGCCCCAGCCTTGGATCAAGTTTCCCGCAGTGTCGAATTCCAATACCGCCGGAGCTGCAATGCAACAATCCGTGCGCGGCGGCTTCGTCGTTGCGCCGGCCTCATCGGGATTAATGTCGCGCGGACGGTTCATCACCCAGATGTGATCATTTTTATCGGTCACCATCGTGGGGACACCCTGAATGATCCACTTATTCGGCAGCGGCATCTTGGGCCAAAACGGGTCCACTTTGTAGACCGGCACGAGCGCGTTCTGCGCCTGGGCCAAAGCAGTGTTTTGCGTGACCAGGCATAACGCCCCGATGCATATGACGCAGATGTTTTGCAGCGCCGTTGGATTTGGTTGAAGCCGGTTCATGGGGATTCCTTGTCGTCGAGCTTTATCGTCAATCTTTGCAAACAATATCATGGTCCACGAAGCGCTGGTGGGTGTGAAGTGGATGTGGAACCGCGGATGACGCACTTCGGACGCACTACACTAGATGTCAAACGTGATCCCGGCTGGAATGATTAATTGCTGCGGTGGCGGTGGTTGCCGTTGCTGGGCGCGTGCCTCGTCTACTTTTTGGCAAACGGATGCCAGCGTGGTGTGCTCCAAAATGTCTGCAATTGCGTCGCGGACTTCCCGCATCACGATGCGCGTCCCGCAGGTCTTGATATCGGGACATTCGTCACATTTGCGAAAGCGAGTCTCACTGGCGCAAGGCAGAGGCGCCAAGGGCCCCTCAATCAAGCGAATCACTTCTGCCAGGGTCACGTCCTGGGGGGTGCGGGCCAGTAGATAGCCACCGCCTTTACCACGTTTGCTCACCACGATCCCGGTGCTCTTCAAGGAGAGCAGAATCTGTTCCAGAAACTTCTTGGGAATCAACTCGTCTTCCGACAGTTGGGTGATCAGCACAGGGCCCTGACCGTGCTTTCTGGCCAGAGCGTAGAGTGCACGCAAACTATACTGGGTTCGCTTGGATAGCTGGCGCATCGACTTGGGTGGAACCAGTTTCGCACAAAGGCGATGGTGCATTCCGAAAATCCTGATACTGATCACGATTTTGGGAAAAGGCAACCACGGCAGATAACAAGTAGTTTCGATTTTGTGAACCCGCGCCGTGTTAGGCTTTTTCGGCTAGGCAAGCAAGCGGCGCGGGTTCACGTCGCGCAGGAATTCGCGGACGAAATCGTTGGCGGGTTTTCGATACACTTCATCGGGCGTGCCCACCTGTTCAATGCGGCCTTCACTTAGGATGGCCACGCGATCGGCCACCTCGAGCGCTTCTTCCTGATACAGTTCGCGAGGGGGATCGTAGGAAACGTTGAGCAGTCTCACGGGGCCGGCGGCGAACGCCACGGCTGCCAGGACGAACGCCGGAACAAGTTTGAGTTTCATGTTTTGGACCTTTCCTTTAGAGATTGAGCTGCCACTAGAAATTAAGTTGGAAGCGCTGAAGCAGCGCGCGTTCCGATGGACGGTTCCCGCCGGCTGCCACGATCGCACCGCCCCCGTAATTTGTGTTGCCGTAGTCGAGTGTAAGCCGCACCATGCGATTCAGATACCAGTTCACGCCGCCCACCCATTCATGTGCGTGCCGTGGCGATGTGGCCGCAGCAGCGTAACCGTAGTTATAGATTCCTTTTTCCGCTTCGAAGTCCGAAACGCGCACGGCCAGTTCCACCGCGCCCCAACCGTGATTCCGCGGATCGAATGCTTTCTTTGGAACCGGGCTGGTAAATCCCTTTTTCTCACCCGTAAGCACGTAGGAAGCTTGCACCTGCCAGGCGCGGAAGGCTACGTCGCGGCGCACATTCCCTTTCTGCAAGCCTTCCTTGGAAAGCGTGTACTCCGCCAGCAGACCGAACGGCCCCATATAGTAATTCGCCTGCGGCGCCAACCGCCTGCGATGGCCACCGTAAGTCACCCCGCTCGCGTAAGTGAAGAAGGTATTTTGTCCGAAACTCTTGAAGGCCGGCAGAGGAATGCCATCGACGTTTCCGCTGGTCGCGCCCACACCAAACCCCAAGCCCGCCAGCGGACTCTTCGCGTTGGGTTGGAAAGGCGTGAGAAACAATCGCGCCGCGTAATCGCGATGATCGCTCACCGCCGCATCGCTCAACCCGTTGTCGGTGACGCCGTTGAAAACACCCACGGCGTAGTTCACCCGGCGCTTCACAATGTCGCCAGAAAATTGATAACCAATATCGCGACTGGGCACCAGCAAGGTCGGTAACCCACGTTCGATGAAGTTGGTGTCGTCGTCCGATTGCAGCCGTTCCAATCCCACCGGCGGTTTGAACTTGCCAACCCGCAGATTCGCGCGGGAAAAGTAGTTCAGCTGCATGTAGGCTTCATACAGCACCACCGCACCCTGGCCGAAATCTGGGCGGATGTAGTAGTCGACGTATTTATACAGCGTGCCGGAAATCGCAGGCCGGACACGGCGCATCAGGATCTGATCCTGCAAGAAAACGCTACTGTCACCGGGAAAAGTCCGATTGTCGACTTGCAAATCCGCGCCGAACCGAATCAGGAAGTTGCCGTTGGCGGACTGGATGCTGAACGGCCCACTGGTGACTGCCGTCGCCGTCTTGGCCTTTTCCGAAGCTTCTTCGTCCTTGATCTCCTTTTGCCGCTCGGCCACTTTCACGCGCTGGTCGAGTTCGTCCACCTTTTGTTCCAGTTCCTGAATTTTTTGTTCAGCGCTCTTTTGTTCTTGCGCGTTCGATCGCACGGCCAGCCAAAGTCCGATCAGTACAACACCCACCCATTTCTTGTCAAAATTCATTCCCAAGTTCCTCATCAATGTGAAAGGATTCCTGATGGCTTCGCCAACCGGCCCCTTAATCAATACTTCTCTACTAGTTCGATAGAATTACTTTACAATAATTGCGCGACGCAGTCAACCGCAAGCGGAAAAAAAGAGCCAATGTTATTTGTAAGTGCAAGATAATAGAGTATTTGTATCGCAGATACGAACTGTTTAACTGCGAGCGGGACATCGTTGGTCGGCGCTTTGCCTGGAACGAGAAGCGCCAGGGTCTCGAGGATTGAGCC
Source organism: Terriglobia bacterium (assembly GCA_025350105.1). Classification (GTDB taxonomy): domain Bacteria; phylum Acidobacteriota; class Terriglobia; order Bryobacterales; family Bryobacteraceae; genus Palsa-187. The sequence continues at coordinate 16,357 of JANXYJ010000097.1, forward strand.
ATCCGCCGTAACCGATAGCCTTTCGTTAGCCTTAATACTATATTATATACATATAGTAGTGTATAGGTACCAGGATCTGCTTGTTCGTCCTTGTAAGTGATGCCCAGTGGCGGGGTAAGTGATGCGCAGTGGCGGGTTGCGTCCTAAACCTTTTAGG
>JANXYJ010000134.1 GCA_025350105.1 Terriglobia bacterium
CGCCAATCGCCAACCCCGCGCCCGCCGCCACCGCCGCGAAACTGGTGGTTTCAATGCCAATCACGCTCATCACGCCCAGCGCCAGAAACACCATCAGTAGACCGGACATGATGGAACACACATAGCGCACCAACGTCGCGTCCAGTTTGTTGTGCGTCAGCGTTTTGCGCATCAGGTTGATGCCCAACCCAATCGCCCAACGCCCGATCATCCATATCACCACCGCTTCCAGCAGCTTTAAACCTGCCGGAACCAGATACTCTTGCGCCATCTTTAATAAGGAATCAGGATTCATATTTGTTGGCCTTAGTTGTCGGTTATATGTGCTAGACTTCGCGTTTCATGAAGAAGTTACTTGGGTGCACACTTTTCACTCTAGGGGCAATCAACCTGGGGACCATCTATGGCGCTGACGCCCCCTCGGGTCAGGCGGTTTATCAAAAACGCTGCGCCGCGTGCCATGAACAGGTAAGCCCGCGCATTCCTCCGCGCACTGCTTTAAACAATCTCACATCGGCCCGCATTTTGCGCGTGATGAATTCGGGAGCCATGATGACCATCGCCTACCCTTTGAAACGCGATGAGCGCGAAGCCGTGGCAGCGTTCTTAGGCAAAGCCGGAGCCGAACCCGGCCCGCCCGCCTCCGCGTACTGTAAGGACCGCGGCGTGCATATCGATACGGCAGCATCATCTTGGGGCAGCTGGAGCCCCGGCACCAGCAACACGCGCTTCCAACCCGCTGGCGCCGCCCGGCTCAGCATCGATCAAGTCCGCGGCCTGAAACTCAAGTGGGCCTTTGCCTTTGATGGTGACATCTCGTCCTATTCACAGCCCTCCGTAATCGGAGGGCAAATCTTTGTCGGCAGCGCCAGCGGCCTGGTCCACGCGCTCCACGCCGATACCGGCTGTATTCAGTGGACCTATCAAGCCAACGCACCCGTGCGCACGGCCATTTCAGTAGCACCGGTTGGTAGAAATCACGCCGTCCTGTTCGGCGATCTCAATGCAACGTTCTACGCCGTCGAAGCCGAAACCGGCAAACTGCTTTGGAAAAAGAAAGTGGACGATCATGAAGCCGCGTTGATCACCGGCGCCGCCAGCGTCTCCAACGGCGTCGCCTACATTCCCGTTGCTTCGTGGGAAGAAGCGCGCTCCATTGGTCCTGAATATCCGTGTTGTACGTTCCGCGGCAGCGTGGTGGCTTTGCGCGTAAATAATGGCGCGCAAGTCTGGAAAACATTTACGATTTCCGAAACCCCTCACACCACCGGAAAAACTTCCGCCGGCACGGCTCGCTTCGCGCCTTCCGGCGCTGGCCTCTGGGGTACGCCTACCATCGACCTCGCCCGCAAGCGCCTCTATGTCGCTACCGGTGACAATTACTCGCCGCCCGCCACCGCCAACAGCGATGCGATTCTTGCGCTCGATCTGGCCACCGGCCGCATTCTCTGGTCCAAGCAAGCAACTGCGGGCGACGCCTTCAACTCCGGCTGCATGGCGGGAGTCGACGGGCCCAACTGCCCGGAAAACCGCGGACCCGATTTCGACTTCGGTTCTTCCGTCATCATGATCCAAACCCCGCAGGGCCGCGAACTTCTGCTCGCCGGCCAAAAGAGCGGAATGGTGCACGCGCTAGATCCCGATAAGAACGGCGAAATCGTCTGGCAAACCCGCGTGGCCAAAGGCGGCGTGATCGGTGGCGTGCAATGGGGAATGGCCAGCGACGGCCAGAACGTCTACGCGGCTTCCTCCGACGCCGTGTTCGTTACCCGCAATCAGGTGCGCGTTCTCGATCGCGACTCCGGCGGCGGCCTTACCGCGCTGCGTTTAACGGACGGCAGTAAAGCCTGGTCGGTGGCGCCTGTGAGCTGCGCGGTTGATCAAATAGGCTGCAGCCCCGCGCAATCCGCCGCCGTCACCGCCATCCCCGGAGCCGTTTTCTCCGGTTCCATGGACGGCCACCTCCGTGCTTATTCAACCGAGGACGGCCGTGTGCTCTTCGACTTCAACACCATCCGTGACTACACCGCCGTAAATGGCGTGAAAGCCAGAGGCGGAGCCATGGACGGCCCCGGCCCGGTGATCGTCAACGGTATGGTCTTCGTCAATTCCGGCTACGCCCGCTTCGGAGGCGCGCCGGGCAATGTGCTGCTGGCGTTTGCGGTGGAGTAGATCGCGCGACTGGGAAGCGAAGCAACAACGTTTCCAAACGACGCGCTACCGCCGTCGATTTCGCACACAACACCTCTGCTAAGCTGGAATCTACCCCGTCCGTATCCGCTCCGTCGCCTTCCTGGGCCCCGTCCTCTCTGATCCAGTTCATGCGTGCGTAACCCAAGCCAACCATACTGAAGCCAGACAAATGAAGCAGCATCGAAAATTTACCAGCATTTAAGGGAGACAAACCTCATGCCTCAAAAGAAAACCGATACCCCCGCGGCCGCCGCGCCCGCACAAGACACCGCCAGACCGCGCTTGCGCAAGGCCGCTTTTCCGAAATTGGATGCCGTTAGTCTCCAGACCGCGACCGCGGCCAAGCCGATCAAGGCTGCCCCCGCAAAAAACACCAAGCCAGCCGCTAAACCGGCCAAATCTAAAATTCCCGTCGTTAAAACCCAAAGCGCCAAAACCGCCGTCCTGGCCGCCGGTGCCAGTCCAAAATTGGACGTCATCGAAACACCAGCGCTGGTCAGCAACGCTGTCGCCTATCCCATACGGCCCCGCACCAAGCACACCAGCCGGACTCCCTTACTTTCCGCCGAAATCCCAGCCAGCATCACGGCTGTAAACATCACGGGTGAAGCCATTGCGGGTGAAACCATCGCTCGCCGCGCCTACTTCATTTGGCTTGAGCAAGGTTGCCCGGAAGGCTCGGCTGACGCCGATTGGCTGGCGGCAGAAAAGGAATTGCTCGCGCTCTCGTAAAGCTCCACACTTGCTTGTGCGAATTCTGCGAAGGCAGCTAGTGCGTAAGCGTGCCGTAAACGCGATACCCGGAACATCCACGCCCCGGGTATCGTTGCAAGACGGTATCGTAGTATGAGTTTCCCCAAACGATTACGCCACCAACATGCCCATCGCCACCATCAACCCTGCTAGCGGAAAAACCATCAAGACTTTTGACGCCCTCACCAGCGGGCAGATTGAAGAAAAACTGCAACTGGCCGCGCGGACGTTTGCAACGTTCAAAGCCTTGAGCTTCGCCGAACGCGGCAAGATGATGGCCGCGGCCGCCGGCATATTGGAGCGCGACAAACACGCGCTGGGCCAACTGATGACGCTCGAAATGGGCAAAACGCTGGCGTCCGCCATCGCCGAAGCCGAAAAGTGCGCAACATCCTGCCGTTACTACGCCGAAAACGCCGAACGGTTTTTGGCGGATGAAACCATTTCCACCACCGCCGCTCACAGCTACATCCACTACCAGCCCATGGGCATTGTGCTGGCGGTGATGCCCTGGAATTTTCCGTTCTGGCAAGTGTTCCGCTTCATCTCAACGGCATTGATGGCCGGCAACGTGGGCCTGTTGAAGCACGCCTCCAACGTCCCGCAGTGCGCCTTGAAGATTGAAGAAATTCTGCTGGAAGCGGGCTTCCCGCCAGGCGCATTTCAAACCTTGTTGATCGGCGCAAGTCAGGTGGAGGCCATTCTTCTCGACCCCCGTGTAGCCGCCGCCACACTCACCGGCAGTGAAGGCGCGGGCGTACAGGTGGGCATGGCCGCCGCCAAGCACATCAAGAAAGTTGTGCTGGAGCTTGGCGGCAGCGATCCGTTCATCGTCATGCCCAGCGCCAATTTAGACGAAGCGGTCACCTGGGCCGTGAAAGCGCGCTGCATCAACAACGGACAGTCCTGCATCGCCGCGAAACGCTTCATCGTTCACGAGACCATTGCTGACAACTTCGAAACCAAATTCGTTGCGGCCATGCAGTCGCTGACCGTTGGTGATCCCATGGACCCCAAAACCGACGTCGGTCCCCTGGCCAACGCCGACGCCGTCACTTCCCTCCATGCCGATATTCAAAAAACCGTGCAAGCTGGTGGCCGCGTACTCACCGGAGGCCAGCCACTCGATCGCGTCGGCTATTTTTATGCGCCCACGGTGCTCGCCGATATTCCAAAAAATTCGCCGGCATATGGCGAAGAACTTTTTGGCCCGGTGGCCTGCGTTTTTCGCGCGAAAGACATAAACGATGCGATTCGCATTGCCAACGATACGCGTTTTGGCTTGGGAGCCAGCGCCTGGACCAACGACAAAGCCGAATGCCAGCGCTTCATCGACGATCTGGAAGCCGGCATGGTGTTCATCAACAAGATGGTGGCGTCGGACCCGCGCCTGCCCTTCGGCGGCGTGAAGTGGTCCGGCCATGGCCGCGAACTGGGCGCGCACGGCATCCGCGAATTCACCAACATCAAAACGGTTTGGATTGAAGGAAAGTTCTAATTGCCAATTCTCTGCGGCGTCACTCGCATCTGCGTGCGCACCAGTTCAAAGTGCAGTACCCAGTCCCCTTCTTTTCCAGCGGGAAACTTCCAAGCCTGCGCCGCGGCCAGGACACGGTCGATAAAATATTTGCTCGCCGCTGGCGATTGCAGCGTGGCTTGGCTCACAGCCCCTGCGCTATCGACGTGAATGCCTACGTTGATCCGCACTCGTCCGGTGATTGTCCCAAGTGCTTGTCGTGAAATGTCCGGTAACACCTGGGTGATCCCGTCAGCATCCGGCGGAACCGTTGCCGTTTCCGTCGCAGTTGCTTCCGCGGTTGCTTTCAAAGCCGCGCCGGTCTTGGGCGGCTTCGCTTCCTTCACGTCCGCTTCACCGCGCGACTTTGCTTCTAACGGCCTTGTTTCTGGCGGTTTTGCTTGTAAATTGACGGCCGCCGACGGCTTGGTCTGGTCGGCAATGCGAGGGTCGACCGCGGGAGGGGCTGGCACTACATTGCCCGGCAACACAGGCGGAGCCACGTTTCGAGGCATACTCTCCCGCATGGGCCACAGCGCAAACATCGCTAGCGTAGCGACGGCCGCAGCGGCCAGCCCCCAACCAATGAACCGCGATTTTGGCCGCGAAGGCTTGCTCAAATCCAGCGCACGCAAGCACTGGTCGATGCGCACCAAATTCCAGCGAGCCGCCGGGTCAGGCGTTAAACAACCGTTAACAATCTCTACGTACGGTTCCGGAAGCTGAGCAGGCATCGCTTCTCTGATCAGGGCGCCTAGCGCCCGGCAGTCCGTAGTAGAATCTCTCGCAACAACCAAACCATCGCTGGAGATCTTCACTTGATCGCCAAACGCCAGGACGTTGGCTGGTTGCAATCGGCCATGCGAAAACCCTTGCGCTTCCAGATACTGCAGTGCGCTCAGCACCGGAAGCAGCGTCTCCCGCGTTTCGGCCGGAGTCAGCTTCCGTTCCGCCAACACCTCTGCCAGATTCTCTTCGGCGTGCTCCATCACGGTGTAAGCGCACAGCGTGTCACCCAAAGCCGTTTCGCCATGCGCGAGCATTTGCACCAGCGCCGGGTGCGAAAGGCTTGCGGTTTTCTTCCAGGTTGCCAGCAGCCCGTCGACCAATTCACGGGTTCCCGGAATCAGCTTGATTGCTGCCGGCCGGCCCTGGAATTGGGTTTCGAATACGGCGCCACGGCTGCTTCCACCGCTGCAGCGTTCGAGCAGGAATTCGGAATCGACACTCTGGCCCTCCCACTGTTTCCAGAGGTCGAGTTCGAACCGAGGGGCTTGGCGTGCTTCCGGCAAACCACTATTGTACGGCGATCATAGGGCAACGTTGGGAGCGTTCGCGCCACGATAGTACAATATCAATTTCAAGCCCAAACATTTTTATGGCACTAAAAACCTACGGCACAATGGCGGTGGACTGGGAACGGCGGATTGATTTCGACCGCTTGCGCAAGGAGCGTCTGGCACGTGCCAAAATGCTGCTGAAGCAATCGGAAATGGGCGCGTTGTTGTGCTTCGACATGAACAACGTGCGCTACCTGACGGCCACGCACATTGGCACCTGGGCTCAGGATAAGATCAGCCGCTTTACTTTATTACCCCAAGGCGATGGCCAACAAGGCGAACCGATCTTGTGGGATTTTGGTTCCGCCGCGCGGCATCATGCTTTGAATTGCGATTGGCTGGGGGACCGCTCCCGCGCCGGCATTCCTCTACTTCGCGGAGCCATGTCGCCGGAGATGGGCCGCGCCGAAGATGTGGCAAAGAAGATCCGCATTGAGCTGGAACAACGCGGCCTGCACAAAGAACCGGTGGGCATCGACATCATTGAGCCGCCCATTTTGTTCGCACTGCAAAAAGAAGGTATCACCGTCGTCGACGGCCAGCAGTTGATGTCCGATGCCCGCGCTATCAAAACGGTGGACGAAATCTCGCTACTGAACCACGCCGCCATGATGGTGGACGGAGCCTATCACGATCTGTATCACGCCATGCGTCCGGGCCTGAAGGAAAACGAAGCTGTTGGTCTGGTCAACAAGTATCTCTATGACAATGGCAGCGAATATGTGGAGGGCGTGAATGCCATTTCCGGGGAACGCTGCAGCCCGCACCCGCATGTGTTTTCCGATCGCGCCCTGCGCCCCGGCGATCCTGTGTATTACGACATCTTGCACTCATACATGGGATACAGGACCTGTTACTACCGCACGTTCGCGGTGAGTTATGCGCCTCCTGGAATGCTGGATGCCTACAAACGCTGCCGCGAATATCTGGACGCAGCCATTGCTTTAGTAAAACCTGGTCGAACCACGGCTGAAATCGCATCGGTTTGGCCCAAAGCCCAGGAATTCGGTTTCCCCAACGAAGAAGCGGCGTTCGCTCTGCAATTTGGCCACGGCATTGGTTTGGCGATTTGGGAAAAGCCGGTGATCAGCCGCCTGGTTTCCATGGAACACTCTCACGTGATCAAGCCTGGAATGTGTTTTGCGCTGGAAACCTTTTGGCCTTCGAAAGACGGCTGGCGCGCCGCGCGCATTGAAGAGGAAATCGTGGTCACCGAAACCGGCGCCGAAGTGATTACCCGCTTCCCGGCGGATAAATTGCTGGTGGTGGGCAAGCAATATTTCACCATGGACGGCCCCATGAACACCATCCGCGAAGATAACCCCGAGCCCTCCGCGCAAATCAAAAAGATGATCGCCAAAGGCGCTGCGGAACTGGCGGGGCTTAAGAAGAAGAAACCCGCGGCGAAGAAGAAGTAAGAAGTCCAGTACAGGCGGGTTTGCGTTCAAGCACTTAGCCCCGCTACAATGCGTAGGCTAGGGAATCTTATCGGTCCGTCCTTGCTTTGCGGCTGTTTTGGCGTGTTTTTTGGATCACGACCCGCAAAGTTTTTCCCGCACATTTCTGTCCTGAGGAGGAGTTACCCGCACCCATGAGTCACAAGAATTTAGAGCTGGCGCTGCATGCCGCCGGGAGCCCGGTAAAAATGTTGCGCGACTCGCAGATTGGGCCCTATGCCTTTCCGGTGGTTCGCCATGAATTCACCAATTGGAGAGACGAACAGCGTTCGTGGCGCGAAGGCTGCGCTTTCTTCGACCAATCCCACCACATGACGGATGTGTATGTGGAAGGGCCCGATGCGCTCAAACTGTTTTCCGATCTGGGTGTGAACAGCTTCAAGAATTTTCGCGTTGGCCAGGCCAAGCAATTCGTCTGCACCACCAGCGAAGGTTATACCATCGGCGACGCGATCTTGTTCTACCTGGCCGAGAACAAATTCAATCTGGTAGGCCGGCCTCCTGCCGCGAACTGGGTGCAGTATCACTTGGAAAAAGGCGGATATAACGCAAAGACTGTGCGCGACGAACGCTCCGCGCAGAACAATGGCCGCCGCATTGCCTATCGCTATCAGGTGCAAGGTCCGCACGCGCTCAAGGTGATGGAGAAGGTCACCGGCAAGCCCGCCCCCGATATCAAGTTCTTCAACATGGATGTGCTGAAAGTGGCTGGCCACGACGTGCATGCGCTGCGCCACGGTATGGTGGGCCAGCCCGGTTGGGAATTGTTTGGACCGTGGGAAGAAGGCGACGCCGTACGCGACGCCATCGTCGCAGCCGGTCAGGAATTCGGCATCCGCCAAGTGGGTGCTCGTACGTATCCTACCAGCTGTTTGGAATCCGGCTGGATCCCTTCGCCGCTGCCTGCGATTTATGTTGGTGAAGAGACCAAGGCGTATCGTGAATGGCTCACCGGCAAGGCTTATGAAACCATGGCCAGCCTGGGCGGCAGTTTCTATTCCGACGACATCCGCGATTACTATTTGACCCCCTACGACCTGGGCTACGGACCGTTCGTGAAATTCGATCACGAATTCATCGGCCGCGCGGCTCTGGAAGGTATGGTCAACAACCAGAAGCGCAAAAAAGTCACCCTGGTTTGGAACGGTGAAGACGTGATGAAAGCCTTCGGCACCATGTATGACGTGGGGCTAAAAAAAGGCGAGGACAACACGAAGTACATTGATCTGCCGCTGGCGAACTACGCGACGCTGCCCTTCGACAAAGTTTTAAGCGGCGGCAAAATCGTCGGCCTCTCCACCTACACCGGCTACACCTACAACGAAAAGTCGATGATTTCACTGGCAGTTGTCGATGTGGCGCACGCCGAACCCGGCACGCAAGTGTCCGTGGTGTGGGGCGAAGAAGGCGGCGGATCCAAAAAGCCGACGGTTGAACGCCACAAACAAGTAGAGATTCGCGCCACCGTGGCGCCGGCTCCGTTCGCCGAAGTGGCGCGCGTGGCATATCGGCCAAAGTAGAGAGTCCAACAAAGTCCTATCGGCCTGAATCGGGCCGCTGTTGCCCAAAGGAGAATCCGCGATGGCGTATATCTTTCGCGAGGAAGAACTGCCCAAACTGATCTCGGTAAATCCGGGCCGCGAACGCACCTTCCTGGTCAACCAGGAACTGGCGAACACCAGGGATCTGGCGGCCGGGGTCATGCGGGACCAACCAGGCGCGGGTTCTCCTGACACGAATCTCAACGGCGAGCAGTTCTACCTTATCCTTGACGGCCACGGGGTGATCGAAACCGATGGGGGATCCCATCCCGTCGGCCCCGGCACCATGATCTTCATTCCGGCACCGGAGGTTGGCAGCAACCCTACGCACTGCCTGCGTGCCACGGATTCAGCGCTTCGCTATTTTGAGCTGCAAACCCCCGCTGCTGTGGATGGCATGGCCGGCTGGAAACGCATCGACGGCACGGTTTGGGTGCGGACAATCTAAATGGCGCTCACTTTCATCGACACCAATAAACTCCCCCGCGTCAACACGCCGCAAGGCGCCATGACGCAGATCCTGAATGAAAAACTGGCCGGCGCAAAAGATGTAGGCGCTACGCTGCGCTGGCTTACTTCCGGCGAAACATTGAACACCGTCGCATCCGATAAACACCAACTGCTGTACGTGATGGATGGCGAGGCGTCGATAACCTTGGATGGTAGCGCGGAACGCAAGGAGTACGCGGTTCGCAAGGGTGCCGGCGTATACCTTGGGCCCCAGGAAACGGTGTCCATCACCGCCCCTTTTGGAGCTTCGGTGAAACTGCTGCACGTCGTTGTCCGTGCCGGGTGAATCGCGATCCGCACGCCCCCTCCGCGCTTGATTGCAGCGCCCGATGAAATCCCTTTCACAAACGCAACTTTATGGGTCCCGGCCGCGTTTGTGACAATGTAGATTGGCGCCAAAACGCCGATGGAGGGCTCATGTCTATTCGTGTACTCGCAATGATGTTGCTGTCCGCTGTGCTGTTTGCCCAGAACGGACCGCTGCCGAATCTAAGTCCGGACGTAAGCAACGGCATTGCTGAAAACGACCCTCCGTCCCGCGCCGCGCGGTTAGGCTTGCTCAACGGCAAAGTTTCTTTCCAGCCTGGTGGCGTGGAGGATTGGGTTCCCGCCACGCTCAATCGTCCGCTGACCACCGGGGACCGCCTGTGGACCGACACCGGCGCCCGCGCGGAAGTGCATCTGGGTTCGGTCGTCTTCCGCTTGAACGGCCGCACTAACTTTACGTTCTTGAACCTGAACGACAATCTGGCGCAAGTGCAGTTGTCATCGGGCGCGCTAAACGTTCGGGTGCGCCGCCTGGAAGATCGCGAAGCCGTGGAAATCGACACCCCGCAAGCGGCTTTCACCATCACGCGCAACGGCGAGTACCGCATTGATGTCAGCGAACAAGGCGAATGGTCCGTCGCCACCGTTCGCGGCGGTGAGCTGGAGGCGAATGCAGGCAATCAAAGCTTTCGTCTGCGGTCGCGCGAACAACTTCGCGTGATGGAAGAAAACGGCCAGCCCGTGTTTGACCGGCGCGATGCGCCCGTCGCCGATGGCTTCGACAACTGGTGCCTGGACCGGGACCGGCGCGAAGATCGCAGCGAATCCGGCCGCCACGTCTCGCGCGAAATGCCTGGCTATGCAGATTTAGACGACCACGGGGTGTGGCGGGAAGAAGCCGAATTCGGCTGGGTGTGGGCCCCGCGCGTACAGATTGGCTGGGCGCCTTATCATGAAGGACATTGGGCCTGGATTGAGCCGTGGGGTTGGACCTGGGTGGATGACGCGCCCTGGGGTTTCGCTCCGTTTCACTACGGGCGCTGGGCGTTTGCGGGAGCGGCGTGGGTTTGGATTCCGGGACCAGTTGCCGTTCGCCGTCCGGTGTATGCGCCCGCCTTAGTGGCCTGGGTTGGAGGAGTAGGAATAGGTGGCGGTGGATTCGGCATCGGTATTTCGGCAGGCGTCGCACCGGTAGGCTGGTTTGCGCTGGGCCCGCGCGAAGTTTGGGTTCCCCCGTACCGCCACAGCCCCACTTACATTACACAAGTGAACGTCACCAACACGGTAATTGTAAATCGGACCGTGATCAACAACGTCAATGTCACCAACGTCAATTACGTCAACCGCGGCGTGCCTGGCGCGGTGACGGCGGTTCCGCAGGACGCGATGACCAGCGGCCGGCCGGTGAGGCAAGCGGCGCTGAACCTCCCACCAGATGTAGCCATGCGGGCGCCCGTGCGGCGGTCTCTTGAAACCGCTCCGCAACGGGGCGCGGTGGTGGGCGGAGCCGCTCCCAGCAACAGCGCGCCACCCGCCGCCGTCAGCAATCGCCCGGTGTTCACGCGCAACGGTCCCCCACCTGCACCGGTGCCGTTCGAAGAGCGCCGCGCCGCCTGGCAGGCCAATCCCGGCCAGCCCCTGCAACCAAATCAGCCCCCCGCGCAAGGCGCGCTCGCCCGGCCTGGTTTTCGACCAGCGGTTCCCAGCAGTGATGCGCCAGCAAATCAGCCACAAGTCAATCAGCCACAAGTCAATCAAAGACAGGTGAATCAGCCGCCCGTATTTGTTCCGCCCAGCGAACGTTCCGGATTCCCTCGAACCGGGGAAGCGCGGCGGGAGCGCGAGTCGCAGAATCCACCGCCAGCACAAACTGCTCCACCGCTGGCTCCTCCTATAAGGCGCGGGCCTCCTGTAGAACGGCCGCCGGCAGCCCAGCCACCACCTGCAGCTCCGGTGGAACGTCAGGCGCCGCCGCGCAACGAACCGCGGACTGACCAGCGCAATGATCAAAAGCAGCGCCGCGAAGAACGCCGCGAAGAACGGCGTCCCGAAAAACAGGTCAACTGAACCGCAACACAGGGCGGCGGGCGAGGAAGAGCGCAACACGCAAGGGTTGGTGCCAGTTGGCTTATCTACCGCGAAAAGGGCGCTGCAAAGTAGCCCAGGAATGAATGAAGCAGGAGTGTGGCGGCGCATGAATGCCCCCATTCCAGCCGAAATCATGAATGCCTGCGGATCAAGTGTGCCGGCTACGCGGTGGTAGGAAAGGATTATCATGGGGTAGGGCAGCAAGAATGTGGCTGCACGCTGGCGCTGGCTGGAACGTCATGGATGTATAGCTATGCCGCGCCAGATGTTAGAGCATTTGGACAATTGTTCCGCGGAACAGTTGCCAGTATTGGACGTTCGAATGAGCGATTCGCCGGGCACAACCCGCTTTGACGCCGTTCTCGCCTCGGAGGCGCAGGCGCGCTTCGTCGCCGAAAACATGCGGCGGATTTTCCTGCTGATTTATCGCATGGTCGGCAACGTCGCTGACGCGCAAGACCTTACGCAGGAAGCCTTTATCAAAGCTTTACAGAAACAGGACCAGATTAAAGACCTGGCCAAAGCCGGTCATTGGCTGTCGCGGATTGCGAGCAACACCGCGATTGATTTTCTCCGCCGCAGCGGACGCATCAGTTTCACCGACCTGGACGACCTGCCCGGCCCCATGACGGCCTCCCCGCGCGAAAATCCAGAGCAGTCGCTCCTGCGCGCCGAACGCGGCAGAGGGCTGGAAGCCAGTCTGGAAGTGCTTACAGACCGCGAACGGACCGCGCTGTTGCTGCGCGATGTTGAAGACATGTCGGCGGGCGAAGTGGCGGCGGAGCTCAACTGTTCGAAGGCCACCGTGCGCTCGCATATTGCCAATGGCCGCGTGAAACTGCGCAAGTATTTCGAAAATCAAGCATCCGGTTTGCATAAGGGAGACAGGCGGTACTAATGGCAAATCACCCATCGGAAGCCAGGCTGGCTCTATTCGCCACCGGTGATCTGGCGCCGGCGCCGCAGCTTCGCGTCCGCTGGCATCTGGCCCACTGCGCGTGCTGCCAGGAACTGGCCGCGGCCTATCGCAACGATCAACAAGCGCTGCAAATGATCGCGAACGAAATGCCCCTGCGCATCGATTGGGATCGAATGTCCGCTGAAATGACGGCGAACATTCGTGTGGGTCTGGCCGCCGGCGAATGCGTGGCGTCCGCCAATGCGGGTTACGCGCCCGCCAAACTCCAGGGGCTAGCCGGTTTTTCTGCCAGGTCACGCCACTCCCGTGTTTCCCGTCCTGCGCCGGCGGCGTGGCGCGTGGTAGCGGCAACTCTGGGCGTGGGCGTATTGCTGGCCGCGGCCTGGTGGCTGAACACGCCGGCCAGGCAAACCGAATCGATTAGCCGCGCACTGCGCTCCATCGCAGCGAATCCGTTCAATACGTCCATCAAGAAACCGCGCCTATTCGGCGCCGACGAACCTACTTTTTCTGTGGCGGTTTCGACGCAAGGCATTGAATTGCGCGAGAACGGCGCGTGGCTGGGTGTCACCCAGGGCAAGCAACGCCCGGTGGCCGTGTCCCTGAACGTCAAGGGTACCGCGCGGGCCCGTTACGTGGATGAAGATACTGGCCAGGTGACCATCACCAGCGTTTATGCGCAATAAGCGTCTTATGCTTTTCGCGGGATTCTGCCTTGCCGGATTTTGCGCGGCCTCGGCTTTCGGCCAATTCGGTGGCCAGTTTGGCGGCCAGTTTAGTGGCCAGGCCGCCGCGCAGAATCTGGCGCATCGCATCGACCTGCCGCGTGATTCTCCGGTCAGTCTGGTGGGCGATGAGTGGGGCGGCTCGGCTAGCGTGGTGCGCGGTGGCGCTTACGCTATCGACGTGCGCATGTCGGTGACACTGCGCAACAACAGCAACCACCGCCGCATTCGCGGCATCACTTTGGCCGTGCTGGCGCAGGAGGCTGCGCCGGGCGGCAAGGGTTCGATCTCGGTGCCGAGTTTGGATGTGGCGCCGGGCGAAACATTTTCGGTGCGCGGTGATTTACACCTGATGCGGCCCATTTCCGACGGATCGGGTCCTTTGGTGGAGGTCAGCCTGGACGGCGTGCTGTTCGAAGACCTGACCTTCTATGGGCCGGACCGTTTGCGTTCGCGCCGCA
>JANXYJ010000190.1 GCA_025350105.1 Terriglobia bacterium
ATGGATTTTTCGGGCTTGATTCCTCCCGTCCGGCGTTATCGCCATGCTTCGCTGCCCAAAGGGATGGAAGACTCGGATTTGGAACGGGTGCTTGGCGCAATTGACAAGAACACACCGACCGGCGCCAGGGATTACGCGATCATGGTCCTGATGATGGCTTATGGCCTGCGGGGTGTTTCGGTCGCCGAACTATTGCTGGACGACCTGGATTGGCAACGTTCTCAAATCCGCATCCGCGCCCAAAAAGGCGGCAAGGAGGTGGTGCTGCCGCTGATGGACACCGTGGGTGACGCGCTCATCGGTTATCTCCGCCATCGAGTTGACAAGACACCGTTCCGGGAAGTTTTCCTCACGGTCAAAGCGCCGGTTCGCCCGCTTAACAGTCTGGTGATCTCCCACCTCGTGCGCGAATACATGCGCAAGGCCGGCGTCACCATGGCTGGCGGCGGCTCCAGAACGCTCCGTCATTCGTGGGCGATTCGCGCCTTGGCGAACGACTCACCCATCAAATCCATCGCCGACGTGCTGGGGCATCGTTACATCGACACTACGTTCATCTATGCGAAGGCGGATTTGAAGACCCTGCGCGATGCGGCTATGCCCTGGCCGGAGAAAGGATAAGACATGGCGACGTGCCTCTTTCGCAGTCCATTGGCTTTCCGACTCCAATGCTTTTTGGAAACACGCAAAGCGGCCGGCCGGCGGGGTGTCTCCAGCCAGAAACTCCTTATCGGCCTGGATCGCTTTCTGTTGAGTGAGCTTCAGCCGGGAGAAACCATCACGCGCGAAATCGCCGACCGCCGGATCAAGAGCCTGGAATCCTTGAGCATCGGCACCCGAATCAACCACATCTCCGTACTGCGCCAGTTCTGCCGGTATCTGGCCCACTTCGATCCGCGAACCTGTGTGGTGCATCGGAGCTTTTTGCCGCGCCGCACCCGTCCGGCGCCATATATATACTCCCGGAAGGAAGTGCAACGAATCATGGCCGCTGCCCGGCGGATTGGTCCACGCGGGAGTCTGCGACCGACCGTCCTATCCAATCTCGTTGGATTGCTCTACACGACCGGCTTGCGGATCGGCGAAGCATTGAAGCTGACGCTGGCGGACGTTGACCTCAAACGGTGCGTGCTGTTAATCCGCGAGACCAAGTTCAAAAAAACTCGTAATGTTCCTTTGTCCTCCTCCGCTGCCACGCAACTCCGGGTTTATCTGCATCAGCGCTCCATGGCTGGCATGTCCACCGCCGCCAACTCACCCCTCTTTGTTAATCTCCGAGGCAGGCGTTACGGAGAGGCGGGGTTCACCACCATCTTCCTGGAAATCATCCGCAAGCTCGGCATCCGCAAGCCACCGGGGCATCGTGGGCCGCGCATCCATGACTTTCGTCATTCCTTCGCTGTCAACCGCCTGCTGGCCTGGTATCGGGAAGGCGCAAACCTGGCTGCCAAGCTGCCGGTATTATCAACTTACCTGGGACACTCCACGGTGACCTGCACCGAAGTTTATCTTCAGGCCACGGCAGAGTTGTTGGAAAGTGCGGGCACGCGGTTTCATTCCCACTTCGCGGTGCCAACGCTGCGCAGAAAGAAGACTTATGACAAAGACTGACATCGCAACACCCATGCGCGGGTTCTTTGAGCAACACCTGCTTTCCCAGCGCGGCCTCAGCGGCCATACCGTGCTGGCCTACCGGGATGCCATGAAGCTCTTTTTGGAGTTCGTGTGCCGCCGGCATCGGAAAACCTGCACCGCCCTGACTCTGGAAGACCTGACCGCCGACACGGTTCGCGGCTTTATGGAACATCTGGAGCGGGTCCGCAAAAACAGCGTCCCGACTCGCAATGCCCGGCTGGCTGCCCTCCATGCTTTTTCCAATTACTTGGCCAGCATTGACCCGCGTCACATGGCCCAGGCTCAGACCATCCTGGCAGTTCCGTTCAAGCGCCAGTCATACCACGTCGCACAGTATTTGGAACGGGATGAAGTGCTCAAAATCTTTGCCAGCATTGATGGCCAGACGATCCAGGGACAACGGGACGACGCCCTGCTGCGCTTGCTCTACAACACGGGGATGCGCGTGTCGGAACTGGTTGATCTGGACATGAACCATCTGCGGTTCAGCCGTCCTCACACCGTTCGCATCCACGGCAAAGGGCGGAAAGAGCGGACCTGTCCGCTTTGGACGGAAACCGTCACCGCACTCAAGGCGTATTTAGGAAAACGCGGCGTCCGTCTGGATGACGCGACACCGCTTTTCGTCAACCGCGAAGGCAACCGCCTCACCCGTTTTGGGGTGCGCTACATCATCGCCGAGCGCGTCGCCGAAGCGG
>JANXYJ010000050.1 GCA_025350105.1 Terriglobia bacterium
CGGCGATGGTTCTTATTCATCTTTCGAATCAAAACCCGGACGGCCGCGGGGCTTCGCCCCTGGCCGAAGAGCTACAGAGTAGTTGTCGTTGATCGGGAGAAATAGTTGTCGTCAACCCAAAGATATAGTTGACGCCGGTCAGGCGTCTCGCAGCCCAACTCACGGTGACACTAGTGGATTTGTTCGAGATGCGAGACCGGCCTGATCATGTAAATATTCGTTTTCATCCGTATCCCCCCAGTCATTTTTCTGTTGGTGGACATCTCCTGTTGGATCGAGTCCCATGGATTGGACGAGTCATGAAGCGTCTGAGTCGGTAACGACCGGGAACAGAGAAACCCGACTGCGCCGTTACCACACAAGGAATATTTGAAAGATAAAATTCGGCGGAAGTCGGTTCGTAGAATGCGCGAATTCGACCGCGTACATATCGGCATTCGCGTGCTGGATGTCGATCGGGTTCCCCACCAATGGTGTCCGCGTCAGTCCTGCCATGCTTGAAGCGCCGAAGGCGAATCACTACAGGGCATCGCGTGTGACCGGCGACGGTAAGGCTCTCGCGTGGAGAAAACGGTCGATTGCGTCATTGATTTCCCCCGGAGCCTCCAGCATGGAGAATTGCGTGCGCGAGGAAAGCCGTTCCGTCGAGAACCAGGAATGATCCCGGGCCAGTTGCTGCTGAGTGACGACGTAGTTCTCATCTGGAGCCTGGGAATACAAATGGAGAACCGGAATTCCCAGATCTCTTAGAACCTCAAACGGGATTTGATTACGAGCAAAAGCACCGGCCACTTCTCTCCCGGCGCGGGACCAAGCTGCGAATCCGGCCGAGGCCCCGAGTTCGAGCAGTCTCTCAATTTTCGAATTCTGCGCGTTGTTGCGCCAGCGCGCGTGCATCGTATCCACCACTTGTTGCCAGCGTTGCGGGTCCTGCATCCCTTCCAACGCGCCGCGCAACTGCGGCGGCAGCCCGAGCATGAACCATTCGAGCGACACGATTCCAGCGACACGGCTCCCAAACCGCCTGGCCAACTCAATGGCAACCCATCCGGAATGCGCCGAAGCCACGGGTACAAAGGAATCCACGCCGGATGACTCTATCACCGCGAAGGCATCTTCGGTGATCTCCCGCAATCCGAAATCGCCCGCGGGTAATTCCGATTCGCCATGGCCTCGCCAATCCAGCGCAAGAACGCGCTGGTGTTCTGCCGAGAGCGCCATCAAGTCTTTGAACACCCAACGCGGTGCGAGCCAACCCGGAAGAAAAAGAAGCGCGGGATTCCCTTGTCCGCAATCCTCAAAGGCAATCTTCACGCCGCTGCGATGTGTCACTGGCATCGGCTACTTGGCCTCCTCATCCGGTATTTCCAATTTTCCTCCGTGCCCCGCACGGCCTTTGACATTTCATTGAGCACCAGGATACAACTGGCGGACTCACTCCTTCAACTCAGAAAGAGTCCTATGGCGCTGCCACGTGAGAGTGTCCTGATAGTGCCAAGTAGAAAAGTCCTCTTGACGGGTAAGGCTGGGGAGATGTAAAGCACAGGAGTACTCCCGATGAGCCAGCGGAGAGATCGGTAGATGGGGCGACATGGAGGGCGTGTGGATTGACCCCGTGATGGCGCATGTGATGAAGGCCCTAGATTTCTTCCGCATCACTTCTGCTCAGAAACGTTATTGCAAACATGGGAAACGTTCCGCCTGTGCCGTTTCCACAACAATAGAAACGAGGCAACTAAGGAAGGGCCGCATGCTGCTGCGCTGACTACGCTCCGGTAACCGCCGGACCCGCCCGCTTCAAGATCGTTTTAGGATCGATCTTCTTGTCCATGATGATAACGAACCAAGGCTGCATCATTTCTTCCCAATTTTGATTTCCGTAGTAGATCGTGCGATTCGGATCGGGATTGTATTTGTTATTCGGCGAATTGTCGTAGTGGGCGCCCTATCAACTTTGTTCCCTTTGGAATCTTGAGGGGTTTGGCCAGTTCGTAGCCAAGCTGCCAGTTGAAGCCGTAGTGAGATACGCTGAGTATGGTTTGTTTGCTGCCGTCCGGGAAAATCAAGTCATAACTCATATCTTTTCCTCTCAGGTGCATGTGGGGCTGCATCCAAACCAATTCGCATTCCTCCGTAAACGTAGCTTCGGCCGTGGGGCTTTCCCAATTCGGCTGGTTGGGCGGAATTGCAAACGACTCGGCGTCAGATGGTGACGAAATCGCGAAGGTCATGTAACGGAGTGCCGGCTCTTTTTTTGTGATTGTGAAACCAAGTTTGCTATGATCGATCGCCGCAGTGCCGTTTGGCGTGTAATGCATGCTGAACACAATATCCGTTCCGGCAGGGACTAATTTACCCGCACCGTAGATACGGTAATCAAACGCCGAAATCCCCGGCACGTAGCTGGCTTCGATGGTTATGGTGCCTACTCTTTGTTGACCACTGCCCGCAGTTTGTGCCCGTTCTCCCTTCTTCTTTGGGTATGCGCTTCCGCTTTCGTCCCGCGGAATCATCGCCCATTCGGGCTTAAAGTACTGAACATCCGGCGTATGCGGGCGGAATAGAACGCCAATATGATGGATCAGCTCCGGGTGATCCGGCAAGATCTCCATGGAAGTTATCCAGGTATCTTCTTTAAAAGGACTGGGGATCGTGATATCGGTCCATTCCAGGAGTCCCTTGGCGGGCACTTTGAATTCCGGCATGTCAACAATCAGGTCGGGCTTAATCTGCCATCCCTTATCGGGCCAAGCAACGGGAGAAGGCGCGTCCTTCGCATCCCCCTCTGGAGCGCCACTATCCGCCCACTTCGAGATCACGTCGATGTCCTCTGCGGACAAGGTCCGGTCATTTCTGAAATGTCCGACCCCCGGATCAGCAAACCATGGCGGCATCTTGCGCGAAGCGACGGCGGTCTTCATCGCCTTGGCCCAAGGCCGCGTCGATTTGTAGTCCAAGAAGGACATCGGCGCGATCTGATTCGGCCGATGGCAAGATTGGCAGTTTTTCTGGAGAATGGGCAGCACATCCCTGTTGAAGGTGAAACTTTGTGCAGTTGCAACCGTAGTCAATGTAAATGCGAGCAGAATAGCAAACCGATTCATAGCTGCATCTCCGGTCGAATTATATCGAGGGCGGAGGTGGGACACAACGCCGTGGGTGGTGTCCTACTTTTAGGACACTACCACGCCGTGTGAGCACGCATGGGCTCCGGCGACAGAAAGAGTCCCGGTCTCTTTCAGAAGCAAAACTCTCGCCTGGGTTTGTTTCGTTGGTTTGCATATTCGTTCGCTTCGGGAGATCAGCGGCCCAATCAAAAGTTTTTTGCAGCGATGAGTTCGCGATTCGCCCGCAGGACTTCAAGGGCATGGTTAACATCCCCGAGCGTGTTGTAGACGTGCAGGCCAAAGCGTATGCCGTCACGCCGCGCAGAGGCCACCACGCCCGCGGCCGCGAGCTTGGCCAGAAGAGTGGGAGCGTCCACCGAGCGCACCACAACCAGCGGGCCAACGCTGCTGGACGGCGTCTTTACATCAAAGTCAAGTTCATGAGCACCTCTCAGGAATGCTTGCGTGAGCGTTCCGATCTGCTCCGCCGCATTTTGCAACCCAATCTCTTGGAGCAAACTCAGAGCGCGCCGGGCCATGTAGATATTGGGTATAGAGGGTGATCCACCTTCGAAGCGCCGGGCGTCGGGAGCCGGATCAAGACGCTTCGTCGAGAATGCAAATGGTTCGCACTGCGCCATCCAACTGGTAATAGTTGGTGTAAGTGAAGGAATGAGCTCTTGCCGGACGTACAGAAACGCAACTCCAGGCGGTCCCAGCAAGTATTTCAGGGTTCCGGTTACGTAGAAATCGATGCCCAATGCTTTGACATCCACCGGGCGTGTACCGCAATCCTGGAAGTCGTCGAGGAACACCAGTGCACCCTGACGGTGTGCCGCTGTTGTGATCCGCGCGACATCCGAGCGAAATCCATTCAGAAAAGAGACTCGTGTGAGAGGGACCACCAGTGTCTGTTCATCCACGGTGGATTCATATTGTTCCGAGGTAATTGCCTCGCCGATGCCATCCAGAAACTGGATGTGGGCGCCACGCGGCTGTTGTGCCAGCCAGATCTGCGCCATGGTGGGGAACTCATATTCGCCCATGACAACGGTGGGGCGCTTCTCAAAGTGAAGCGCGCTGGCGATGGCGTTGATTCCGGCTGACGCGCTGGTGACGATGGCAACTTCCTGCGGGCTGGCGTGGATGAATTTTGCGAACTCTGCACGTAGATCTTCGTACGCAGCCATCCATTCCATCCACGGTTCCGAGGATGTGCGCCAAACGCGAAGGAATTCTTGCGCCCCTTCCTCAACACTCGAACAAAGCGCACCCTGCGAGTTGCTGTATAAGTACGTTTTTTTGGCCAAAATCGGGAATCGCGATCGAAGGTCGGCTAGCTTGGAATCGCTCAGCATAAGGTCAGTGCCCGCCAATGGAATCGCGAACCACCCCGTACTGCGATCCCCAGCGGTCGGTCATCTTGTTGCGGATGTCCCACAACTCGTGGAAAAACTGCACGCGCAGCCCGTCTTCGAGCAATTCCACCGACCGCCCCTTCAGGGATTTCGCGCCCAGACCAATCGTGCGGTGAATGAGTTGCAGATGATGATAGCGGAACTTCTGGAGCAATTCGTCGAACTCCGCAAAGGCTTCGGCCACCACGTAGGCATCGCCGTGATCGTAGCCCTCGTCGTAGATGGATTCAACCGTTAAGCCGTGCTTTTCCAAATAGAAAGTACGAAATGACTCCCACAACGGCTGGTGCATTTTAAGCAGCACACGGAACCCCGGCGATTCCTGGCCGCTGCCGTGGCCCAACTGAAGGCGAATCTCCTGGTATTCCTTGGGCGACATGGTTTCGAGTAGGGCAAGCTGATCGATCATGAGCCGTAGCGTGACATGCACGCGGCGAAACAACGTTAGCACGCGGTTGGTATTTTCCTGGTGCACATACTCATCGATGTCCAGGAGCGTGTAACCGATCAGCTTCATCCACAGTTCTTCGATCTGATGGACAATTTGAAACTGCAGTTCGTCCGGATTGCAGAATTCGGCGAAATCCTTCTGGCACGAAAGCAGGGCCCTGGTATTCAGGTAGAGTTCGTAGTCGAATTGGCCGGAGCCATTCATCATTTGATAAAAATGGTTTCTGTCCATTTTGCGAACCTCCGTGTCCAGGCGCTTCGAGCTTAGCAAATGGAGAAGCTTGAACGTGAGAAGCTTGTCCGTTGCAAGTTGGGTGCTTCCAGCATATTCTGGTAAGCGCTCTGCGCAATTCGCTTCGTAGGTCCATGAATCGGGAGGTGTATGAAACGCAAACTGATTTGGCTTGGCCTCATGGTATTGCTCGTGGTGCTTGCCGCCGCAGCGGTCATTGGCAGTGCATTGCTGGGACGTAAGCCGGTTGTCGACGGACAGGTTGTACAGGGAATGCGTATCGTGGCAGACGGATTCAGCAGCATGGCATTGATTCCGGCGGGCGAGAAAGAAGTGGTATTGATTGACGCGGGCAATGACAAAGCGGGCCAGGCGATTCTCGCCGAGCTCACTCGAAGAGGGTTGACCCCTCAATCCGTCATCGCGGTTTTTCTCACTCACGGTCATGGAGACCACCGCGGCGCGATTCCATTGTTTCCTCGAGCCCAGGTTTTGGCCCTGGCAGCGGAAGTGCCTGTGATTGAGGGCAAGGAAACCGGTGGCGGCCCGTTGAACCGGTTGTTAGGCGCCAGCCCCAGCGGTGTTAAAGTGACGCGTTTCGTTGAACGACGGCGAAACCGTTGAGGCGGGCGACCGAAAGGTGCGCGTATTTGCCGTGCCAGGCCACACTCCAGGCAGCGCGGCTTATCTAGTCGACGGTGTGCTCTTTCTCGGAGATGCCGCCGATTCCTCAACCGAAGGAGCCCTCATGAAATCGGCTTGGATTTTCAGTAATAGCCAGAGTGAAGATGTGGCTTCTCTCAAGAAACTGAGTCAGCGCTTTGCCCAGGAGAATGTCGAGGTAAAGGCGATTGTTTTCGCACATTCCGGACCGTTAGAAGACGGCCTTGCGCGGTTAAAGGAATTCGCCGGAAAAGAATAGGCGAATGGCCGACTGTCCATTTTGGCATTGCCTTGATGGTTTCGGCATGGTAAGTAATACACTGAGGCTGTGAGCTTCGGTTTGCAGACGAGGGCTCCTAACTATGAAACGTCTTCCGTTTGCGTTGATACTATTGGCCGCTGTGCTGGTGCCGTTAATGGGGCAGGCAAGGGATCCGTTTGTGGGCACATGGCTGCTTTCGCGCGGCAAATCGGAATTCGAACCGCCGCAGAACTTCTTCAAGCGGACCATCATCGTGGAAGCTACCGGCACCGGCTACAAATGCATCACGCGTACCGTGAGTGATCGCCAGCAGACTATCGAGAGCACGTTCACGGCGGCGACCGACGGTAAGGACGCGCCGATTGATAACTCCCCGCTGGATACGATGTCGTTGAAGCGTGTGGATGCCACTACGCTTGAGGCCACCGCAAAAATCAAGAACCGGGTGATCGAAACCTCAACGTGGAAAGTTTCCGCCGACGGCAAGTTACTCACCATCGCGACGAAGGGCAGCTTGAACGACGAGGATTACACCAGCACTCAGGTACTAAACCGCCAATAGTTTTCTCTTTTTGTAGGAGGAACGCCATGCCTGATAACCTCTGCGTCGCGGCACTGCTTTTGGGGTCGCTGTGCGTTCCCGCGCATGCACAACGGCAAGGTTGCTGCGGCCAGAAATTTCCCGCTGCGGAATTTCAAGTTTCCAGCATTGCAAGCGCGATGGGGTTCTACCACGACATGCTGGGATTGGATTACGCAGACGGCTTGACCGGCAAACTCAATCCACCCAGCCATTGTAATGTAAAAATTGACATCAAGGGTGCGTGCAATGATCAGTGAAAACTTCAGCAAGATCGCGGCGGTGGCTATTTTCTTGACATGTTTCCCGGTCGCGGCTCAGGTGGACCTGAGCGGCTACTGGGCCAACCGTCCGCACGAGGACAACATGGCGCGCGGGCCGGGTTTGGAATCGGGTGAGTACGAAGGCTATCCGCTGAATGCCGCGGGTCGCTTGAAAGGCTACAGTTGGGACGCGGCTATTTACTCTAATACCGAGCGCCAGTGCGTGCCGCTCAGCATCATGACCGCAAATTCCGGCTTCCGCATCGGGAAGGAAGTAGAGCCCATCAGCCAGGAAGAAATGGCCTGGCATTTGCGCATCGACTATGAGGGGCAGGAGCGCGTCATTTGGATGGACGGCCGTCCCCATCCCCCACCGGAAGCTCCGCATACGACGCAGGGCTTTTCAACCGGCGTATGGAAAAACAATCAGCTAGTGGTCACAACCACGCATTTGAAGATGAACATGATTGAGCGCAATGGCCTGCCGCGCAGTGACCGCGCCACTACAACCGAGTTCTTCTTGCGGCGCGACAACATCATTACCGTGGTCTACGTGACCAATGATCCGGTGTTTCTCGAAGAGCCCATGATTCAAACCCGCGATTTCGTATTGGATATTTATGCGCGTGTGGCGCCTTCGGTATGCGTCCCTGTGGATGAAATCGCGAACCGGCCCAAGGGCTATGTGCCGCACTATTTATACGGCAAGAACCCGCTACTTTTGCAAGCGACAACCAAATACAACGTGCCTCCAGAAGCCGTAGGAGGGGGTGCGGAAACGATGTATCCGGAATTTGCGACACGTTTGAAGAACAAACAGGTAGGCAAACGTCTACCTGCGGATTTGAGCAAACCTCCCGGTCCCGCGCCGGCTGTGCCCGCTCCCGCACCGCAGGATCCGAACCAGGTGAACATCAGCACATTCCCTGTGCAAGGCAGCGTGTACATGTTGAGTGGCGTAGGGAATACGCTGGTGCAAATTGCCGAAAATGGTATTTACGTGATCGATTCGCAGCCCGCGCCGCTTTCCAATAAATTGCTGGCAGCGATTCGCCAAATCTCAAACAAACCGATTCGCTACATTCTGAACACCAACGCCGATCCGCGCAGCATGGGCGGCAACGAAGCGTTGTCGAAAGCTGGATCCTCGCTGGGCAGCACCGGCGGCGGTGGTCCGCAATTTGCCGGCAATAGCGGAGCCGACCGCGGCACGCGCACGCCGGCGCCGATTTTTGCTCACGAGAAAGTGTTACTTCGCGTGAGCGCCCCCACCGGATCAACCGCGGCTATGCCCACAGCTGCGTGGCCAGCGGAAACCTTCGCGGGGAAAGAATACAGGCTGTTCAACGGCGAGCCGGTGATCATTCTGCATCAGCCCAACGCGCACACCGATGGCGATACGCTGGTGTACTTCCAAAGCTCAAACGTGATTGCGGCCGGCGAAGTGTTCTCCACGGTGACGTATCCAGTGATCGACCGTCAACGCGGAGGCTCCATCGGCGGAACCATCTCGGCGCTGAATAACTTGATTGATCTATGCACACCGAAGCACACGCAGGAAGCCGGAACTTATGTGATTCCCGGGCGTGGGCGCATTTCAGACGTCGGCGATATTGTTGAGTATCGCGATATGGTCACGATCATTCGTGACCGGATTGCCGATGCAGTCAAGCGAGGCCTGACTCTCGAACAAACCAAGGGCGAAAATCTCACATACGATTACGACCTGCGCTACGGCGCGCCCACGGACTATTGGACTAGGGACCAGTTCATCGAAGCGGTGTACCAGGATCTGAAGGGCGGTGCGAAATGACGCGCATCACAGCAACCATCACCCTAACGATGTTGCTCGCAATTCCGCTGGCATTCGGACAAGGCCGCGGCCCGCAAACCTCAAAAGCCATCGCCCTCGAAGACTTCACCGGACAGTGGGTGGCCCTGATCACCGAAGACTGGCGGTTTCGAATGATCACCCCACCGGACGGCGATTACGCCAGCGTTCCCGTGAGCACGCAAGGCCGTAAGATCGCCGATAACTGGGACCCCGTCAAAGACGAAGCCGACGGCTTGCAATGCAAAGCTTACGGCGCGGGCGGCATCATGCGGATGCCCGGGCGAATTCGCGTTTCCTGGGCCGACGACGAAACCTTGAAAATCGAAACCGACGCCGGCACGCAAACCCGTATGTTCTATTTCAAGGAAGCGAAATCTAAAGGCGGTGATTGGCAAGGTGTTTCGCAAGCCGCATGGATGATCTCTGGCGGACGCGGACCGGTGCCCGGAGGGGGGAACAATGGCGGAGCGGCTCCCGCCCGGGCCGTTGGGACTCTCAAAGTGGTCACCACGAATCTGAAGCCCGGGTATCTTCGGCGCAACGGTGTGCCCTATAGTGAACGGACCACCGTGACCGAATACTACGACCGCACCGACGTTCCCAACGGCGATAGCTATCTTGTGGTGACGACGGTAGTGGAAGACCCTTTGAACTTAAATCAGCCCTTCATCACCAGCAGCCATTTTAAAAAGGAAACCGATCTATCTAAATGGAGCCCAACGCCGTGCGCGGTGCGTTAAGGAGAAGCATGATGAAAACAGCCGTGTTAATTGCCCTGGCAGCGCTGCCGCTGCTTGCGCAACGCCCACATGTGAGCAAGCAGGAGGAAGCCAATAAGAAGGTGGTCTATGAGTTCTACCGCCAGGTTTGGGAAACCGGGAATGCGGCTCTGATTCCGCAGTTTTACGCGCCGGATTTCAAAGAGCACAATCCGGCGGTCCCTCCCGGTGGTCTGGATGGCCTCGCGCAGTTCCTGAAGCGCCGCTTCCCCGAGCCCAAGCCCGCCGGCGCGCAAATGCAGAATCCCCCCGCGCACATTTTCGTGGATGGTGACGTGGTGACGTACTTTTGGAAGCGCGCTGGCAAAGATCCCAAAGACGCTTCGTCCTACGATTTCTACGGGTTTGATGCGTTTCGTATCAAAGACGGAAAGATCGCCGAGCATTGGGACGCGGCTACCCGGCAGGCAACGCCACCGGCGCGCTAGTGTGTCAGTTTCCCACCAGATGCGGCACGTCGCGATTATTTTCTACGCAGACAAACTCAATTAAATCGCCTCCGGCGTCGAGCGTCAGCGGTAGCGTCATACTCCAGGGTTTGGCGTAGGCTTTGGGATCGTTGATGGTAATCTCGACATTGAGGTGCCCGTAATCTTTGCGGCGCAGCCGCTCGGTCACGCGCATCTGGTCAGATCCGGGATGGCCATCGTTATCAAGCCATGCTTCGTCTTTGAATTTGCTGGTTTCGATCACAAACGCGTCCCCGTCCCAACGCCCTGTTGAGTAGCCCATCCAAGTGGGCTCGGCGATGGGCGGCACCTGGCGGCCGTCCGTGAAAACCTGGCGATACGTCTGTACGGCTTCGAACAAGTACATGACCAAACCCGGTGTGCTGACAATTTTGAACGGATACGGCGGGTTATAGGAGCGCGGCACGCCGGCTGGAAAACAGAAACCGGTCGGATCGTCCTTGCCGTTTGCAGATTTGCG
Source organism: Terriglobia bacterium (assembly GCA_025350105.1). Lineage (GTDB taxonomy): Bacteria > Acidobacteriota > Terriglobia > Bryobacterales > Bryobacteraceae > Palsa-187. The sequence continues at coordinate 10,519 of JANXYJ010000050.1, forward strand.
TTTTTCGTAGAGCGCCTTCGCCCAAGTCGTCATCACAACGTCGCCGGGCTTCAGATCCTTGGTCAGATCCGGCAGATACCAATTCGGTGGCTGCGGGGCCATCCAGACGCCGGAAATATCTGGCTTGCCATCGGCAGTTTTGGGCGCCGGACCATTCAGGTTCACCGTGCCATCTGCCGTTCGCGGCACAGTCGTTGGCGGCTGACGCGTCCATTGCGCGGAAAGCAGGGAAGAATACATAACCGACACAGCAAACACAATTTCTGCACTTTTCATTTCCAGACCTTTCTTCCGGCGGCCACGGTTTTTGCGAGCGTCACAGTAGCGCCCAGGAGCTTGCTCTGCACCGGGCTTTCGCAATTGGCGGCAAAAGCAAGGGGCGCAATCACACAAATCAAAATCTGAATATGGAAACCTCTCGTGAAAATCCTGCTCCGAAATTGTACATGAATCAACAATCCACCGGCATGGTCTTTTGGGCACTTTACGTTGTGACCAAGAGGAAATATAATTCTTTGGGTGATGCTTTCTATGAAAATATTCGGAACTGGCGCCGTTCTCCTCGGCATGGTGTTGACGGCGAGCGGGCAATCACCGCAAGGTCCGCCCAGTGATCCGCTGTCGGGAAGATTCCAATGGGAAGCAAAGGCGCCATGGGGCGTGGCGCATCGCGAGTCGCTGATTAACCTGATCAAGCTCACGACCATGAACCCCATGCAAATCGAGGCGATCCGGCAGGAGCCATTCAAGATCTTCGACAATCTGTACTACGTGGGCGCCAAACACGTATGCGCTTACCTTATGGTTACAAGTGAGGGTCTGGTTCTGATCGATTCCCTTTTCGGCGACACCACGGACCTGCTGATCGAAAATATTCGCAAGGTGGGGTTCAAGCCGGAAGACATCAAGTACATTTTCATCAGCCATTCTCATCCCGATCATTTTGGCGGCGCGGGGCGACTACGCGAACTGTCTGGTGCGCGCGTCATAATGTCCAAGGAAGACTGGGATGAAGTGGAGCGCCAGCAAGGCGCGGCTGCCAAGGGCGGCCGCAATCTTGGACTACCGCTAAAGCGCGACATCGTCAAAGGCGACGGCGAAACGCTGAAAGTGGGCGATCAGGAATTCAAGTTCTATTTCACGCCGGGCCATTCGCCGGGGGCGCTTTCGGCGGAATTCCAGGTGCAGGATCGCGGCAAGACCTATCGCGCGCTGGCTCCCGGCGGTATGGGTACACAATTCCCAGTGGAAGCCACGGAGGTCTATATAAAGGGTCTTGAGCACCTGCGGGCATTGGGTCCCTTTGACGTGATGCTGGGAAATCACCCGATCTACATGATCCCGGAGTTGGCGGATCTGGCGCGCGCAACGGCCAACTTGGGGACTGGCCCTCATTTGGCGGTGACAGGACCGGCGATCATCGACGAATGGCTGGAGGGCGGCATCAAGATCGCGCTCGAAAAGCAAGCCGCCGAAGCGAAAAAGCCATGAAGTTCGTTTTCTCAATCTTGTTGGCGCCGGTCCTGTTGGCTCAACCGGTTGGCCTAAGTCTGTTATTCAACAACGGGGAAGCCAAGCCCATCACGTTTTACGGGAATCCCGTGCGCTTTGTGCACGAAATCGATCTGGTATTCACGGCTCCTGCGCAAGCCGCCGACCTGGGCATCGACCCGCTCATGAAGCTGGTGCAGACCAACAAGTTGGACTGGGCGGGCGTGAAGATGGTGGACGAAGATTGGCGCGTCACCGGAAGCACTTTCAAGCGCCAGCGTTTTTATCGCAATGCCAAATGGATGAATGCCGCGAGCCAGTTCACCATCTATGGGGTGACCGGCCAGGGCAAGCGTGCCGGTAGGCCCCTCGTGGTGCAAGCCGGACGCGATGACGAGGCTGGAACGGGTGATATGTTCGTGCGGCGGTTCGTCGCCAGGCAAATCGCCGATGGCTGCAAAACGCGCGCTGATTGCGCGGGCGCGCAATTTATCGCGCAGGCGCTAGTGCAGCTCCGCGTCAATAAATCCGCGAAGGCTGTCGTTTTCCCGGCCGATGCAACCGGCATTGAGTTGGAATGGACGGCTAATCCCGGCGTGATCTACAAAGCTGCACTAAAACACGCTCCCGAATCCAGCGGCACTTACGGTTTTCAAGTGGAGCTGAAGGTTCCCCAGCCTGCCAACGGAAAATACTTCGTTGCGGGAGAAAAGATTCCATACCATGTGGTATTTCGGGACGGTAAGGGCGCGGATTTATTTAGGGATCGTAAACTACCCACCTATGCCCAGTTTTTACGCGATGAGAATCCGCTGGGCCTCGCCTATTACAGCAACCGCATCGATTCCACGGTCTACTATGCGCTGAAGCACCGCGAGGGCAACATTCTGGTCAGCCTGGCCGGGCCGGTCGAAAAGCTAGGCGTCGCCAAGTCGCTGTTGAATGGCGACCGGCTCTTGGACCCCGAAGCAGTCATCGCCAACACGGCAACGGATGGATACAGCGGCGTGTTCACAGGCTTGCCCAACTTCGCAATTTCCCTGGGGAGCGGAACCAAGCAGGAGGAGCAGTTCAGTGATACGGTCACGCTTACCGTACCCAAAGATGCGGCGCCCGGCACGTACGTCTCAGCAGTTAAGGCACGGCGGTTGTTCGGCGGCGAGGCGCTAAATCGCGCTGCTGTAGTGACACTGCAAGTGGGCACCCCCAACCCCACCGCACGCAAACCCGCTACTGGCAATTGCGAGGGCTGCCACCAGGGCAGCACCGGCTTCGCCAATGTTCTCCATGGCGTCAGCGACCGCCGTGCTTGTTTTGGCTGTCATATGGGGCTGTCATTTGAACCGGACAATGCGCTGGACGTGAGGGTGCACTCGATTCATAGCCGCTCCCGGCGTTTCGGTGCGGACTTTCAAACGTGTACGGTTTGCCATCTATCCCCGCTTGCGGGTGCGGCGCGCGGAGCGCTTCGGGGCGCGGGATTCTAGCGTCAGGCAACAATGGGAGAAATCATGAGAATTGTTTGCATGAGTTGGGTCTTGGGTTGGGCATTGGTGGCTTGTTGCGTGGTGGTCGTGGCACAAAAGCCGGCGCCCACGCCTTCTCCGCGAACAGCCTCTGGCCCATCCGCGAAGGATTGGGCCGACTTGGCCAAGCTTCCAGACTGGTCAGGCACATGGGTGCCCAATCTCCGCTTGCAGACGGCCGAGATCAGCAAAAACCCGGCGCCATGGAACACCAACGCCGCTGAGCAGATCGCCAAAATGAACGCTGAAGAAAAAGCCGGGCGCTCCGCCGGGGGGCTATTTGTGAACTGCCTGCCGGAGGGAATGCCAACCTGGATGCTGATCACTCACAATGCGCTGGAGTTTTTATTCACTCCGGGCCGCGTGACCATTCTGGGCGAAAGCGACGGCAACCGGTTGCGGCGCATCTACACCGACGGGCGTCCCCATCCTGCCGATCCTGATCTCACTTTTCACGGGCATTCGATTGGCCATTGGGAAGGGCAGACCTTGGTCGTGGACACATTGGGAGTTTTGCCTCAATCCTATATCGCAATCACCGAAACCGTTGGGATTCCCAATAACGGCGACATGCACATCATGGAGCGAATGCATCTAAGTGCATCCGACACATTGCAGGATGATCTTGAAATTACCGCGCCTCACGATCTGAGCCAAACCTGGAAGACTTCCCGCATCTTTCACCGCCAGCGTGGCCGCGGGGCGGATATCGTCGAAGGCGTCTGCTTGCAGGGTAATTTTGCTTCTGAAACCGATGCCCACGGGAATCAGATTCTCGCACCGTTACCGGCCGCACCATTCCTTCCGCAGGATCGTAAACTGGATCGCAAGTAAGTTAAGGAGTCTCGCATGCGCGCTTACATCTTGTCTCTTTTTCTGCTGGCGTCTGCGCCGCTGCTGCAGGCGCACCACTCCGGCGCTTTGTACGATTTAACCAAGACTTCCAGCGTCCGGGGCAGTGTCAAATCGTTCCAATGGATCAACCCGCACGTGATTCTTCTGGTGGCTTCAGAAGGCAAGGATTGGAGATTTGAACTGACGAGCCCGAGCCGCCTCGCCCGTGCGGGTTGGGATAAGCGGTTGCTCAACAACGGCGACGCCGTCACCATCGAGTTTAATCCGATGCGCGACGGATCACCGGTCGGCTGGGTGCGAAAGGTCACGCTCCCCAGCGGCAAAGTGTTGCTGTTTACTCCGCAGGGCGAGGATTCACCTCAGCCGTAGATCAATTGCGGAATTAGGAGAAGCCTGCCAAACAGGCCTGCCAAACAGGCATTGACGGCCTCAGAGAATGTTCCTATACTGTTGCCCACGGACGAGCTTGAGTGAGGGTTCACATGAAAATCAAGAGAGGGTTACGAGCGTTTGCGTGCCTAGGCATGCTCGTTTGCGGTGCGGATGCTTTGCGGGCACAAGCATCCGGCGCGATTTCTGGTACAGTCACCGATCAGTCTGGCGCCGCCGTTCCGCAGGCCGTCATTCAGGTCAAGAACAACAACACCGGCGCAGTGCGCTCGGCGAACGCCGATGATCAAGGCCGTTATTCAGCCCGCGAGTTGCCGATCGGAACCTACGGGGTCTCGGCGGCAAAAGCTGGCTTTACCACCTCCGTGCGGCCCAACGTCGGTGTGAACATTGGATCCACGCCCATCGTCGATTTTCAACTGGCGGTGGGCCAGCAGACACAAACTGTCACCGTAGAGGGCCAAGTCTCGCAAGTGGAAACTACCTCGACGGCGGTCGGAGTCCTTGTCGAAACCAAACAGATTCAGGATTTGCCCCTCAATGGCCGCAACTTCACTCAGTTAATTGCGCTCAATCCAGGAGTCACGCAGATTCCGCAAGGCGCGCCGGGCGCCGGGAATCAGTTTTATGGCAATGGGCAAAAATATTCGATCGCCGGCGGGCGGCCCTCCGGGCAAGCGTACTTGCTCGATGGCACCGATATGACCAATTTTTGGAACAACGGCCCGGGCGCGGCAGGCCTGGGGACGGCACTGGGCATTGAATCGATCGCGGAATTTCAGACGCTGATCAATACCTATAGTTCGCAGTATGGCGGCAATGGCGCGGTGATCAATGCATCCAGCCGCTCCGGTGCCAATGCGTTTCACGGATCGCTTTACGAATTTTTGCGCAACAACGTTCTGGAAACGCGCAACGTGTTCGACATCAGCCGCCCTCCGTTCCGGCAGAACCAGTTTGGCGCGAGCCTGGGCGGACCGGTGGTGAAAAACAAGACATTCTTTTTTGTGAACTACGAGGGCCTGCGGTCCAGCAAAGTCACCACCGGGCGGGTGACCGTACCGGATGATGACGCCCGGAATTTTCGCCTACCGAATGCTCAGGGCGTGGTGAGTCCCGTAGCGGAAAGCGCCGATCCAGCGGTCCGCCAGGCCATCCGTAATACTCTGGCGCTTTTCCCTCGAGCCAGCATCCCCATTCGTAGCGGAGGCTTGCCGACAGGAACCGGTTTCGCGCTGGTGGATACTGCAGCGCGTGGCACGGAAAACTACTTCCTGGGCCGTCTGGATCATACTTTTTCTGAAAAAGACTCTCTGTTCTTGCGTTACCTGGTCGATTTCGCGGACAGCGATGCCGCCAGCGGAGACAATGCGCTGTACCCCTGGTGGCCGCAACTGCTGCTCACGCGAAGCCACTACGCGACGATTCAAGAAACCCACATATTTTCGCCTCGTCTGGTAAATTTGGCCCGCGTCAGTTTCACGCGGCCAACAGAAAATGGTTCGGCGTATGGCTCGCCGGTGGTGAACAATGGCGTCGCCTCCGCGGGGACGTATACGACTTCGGGAACGCATCCGCTGCAGTTCTTTGGCCTGGCCGAGGGCAGGCACGATGGCATCGTGGCCCCCGGGAGTGGCATCACCCAACTGGGGCCGGCCGGGGCGTTGCCGTTTTATCTCGTCCAGAACAAATTCGGGTTGGGCGATGACCTCATTTGGACTGCCGGTGCACACAACATCAAAGTCGGTGGGACCGCCACCAGCCTCCGCGAAAATACCTGGGCGCCGCAGCGCATGATGACTTGGAATTTCGGCTCGTTGAGCAATTTTCTAGGCGGGCGCCCGCAGCAGTTGGTCGGTTACTTGAGCCGCGCGCAAAACCCCCTACTGGACGCTAACAAAGACTACCGCTATTGGGTTTTGGGTCTCTATGTCGACGATCAATGGAAAGTCACATCGCGGCTGACGCTGAATGTGGGTTTGCGCTACTCGCCGACCACCAAGATTCGGGCGGTGCGTCATCCCCTCTACACGCTGGTGAACCCACCGTTCGGCCAGTATGAAATCAAAGACGCGGTGACCGGTGAAAATCCCTCATTGAACAATTGGGACCCGCGCATTGGCTTGGCTTGGGATCCGTTCAAAGATCACAAGACGTCCATTCGCGCGAGCTTTGGTATGTTCCACAATGTAATGTATGCGCGCGAAACTGTGAATTGGTTCCAGCCGCCATTTGTGGCCGTTTCGCAATCCGCTACAGAGGGTCTGACCTATCCGACTCCTTTTAGCAACTTTCCGGCAGGCTCGGGACTCGTGATTCCAGCGGGTCTTAGCGTCAATGTGGGCACCAGCTATGGCGTGCGGCGCACGCCCTATCAATCGCAGTGGAACTTCAACGTTCAACGCGAGATTCTCCCGCAGGGCGTATTATCGGTGGGTTACGTAGGATCGAGCACGGTTGGCCTGTTCATTCAAAGCGACGTAAACTCGCCCATTCCTGTGATTGGGCCTAGTGGACGGCCTACGTTCGGCGTATTGAATGCGGCGGGGAACGCTATCGTGGCGAACCGACGCCTGAATCCGGCATTCTCCTCCCTCAATTTGATTGACAACCTGGCGCATGGCAGCTACAACGCGTTGCAGACTAGTTTTACAAAACGCTTTGCCCGCGGCTGGCAATCGCAAGTTTCCTACACGTGGGCGAAATCGATCGATAATGGCTCGGGCAGTTTCGGCTTAGATGGCGGTACCAATATCGGCAACCCGTTCAACCTGGCAAACGAGCGTGGGCTTTCCAACTTCGATCGCCGCCACAATTTCCGTGTCAGCGGCGTTTACGCGCTGCCTTTTAAGAAGCCGGGTGCGGTGGGTAAATTGATTGAAGGCTGGCAGGTGACTGGCATTTACACCTATCTTTCCGGCAGTTGGTTCAGTCCCTCCGCTGCGCCATTCATCGTTCACAACAGCAACGGCTCAAACACGGGCCGGCCGGACGTTGTAGCCGGGTGCCAGCTATACCCGCAAACGCAAACGCTCACGAATTGGTTCAACCCGGGCTGCTTTCGGCCGCAACCTCTAGGAACATTCGGTAACGCCGGGCGCGATATCATTCTGGGTCCCAACCTCTGGAATCTGGATTCGTCCCTTGTAAAAGACACGCGCATTCCCGCTATCTCGGAACAGTTCATGCTGCAATTCCGCGCTGAGGTATTCAATTTGCTGAACCACCCAAGCTTCCAGAACCCGAACAATCAAATTTTCAATAGCATCACAAGTTCACAGGTTGTCGGCACCGCCGGACAAATCAGCGGCACCAACAGCCAGCCCCGCCAAATCCAACTTTCGTTGAAGGTGCTTTTCTAAGCCATGGACCAAGTCGTGTCGATCACCGCGATCCGGCGAATCGCGGTCGTCACCGTCCACAACCCGCCTGTTAACGCGCTGGGTCCCGGCGTGCCTGAAGCGATTCGGGATGCCGTGAAATCGGCGGAAGCGAATGCGGATTTCGATGCAGTGGTGGTCATTGGCGGCGAATCCACGTTCGTCTCCGGAAGCGATTTGAATTACCTGGCGCAAGTTGCCTCGGGCGAAATCCCGCCCCGCGACCTGCGCGGTATTTTTCTTGAGATGGAAGACAGCGGCAAGCCTGTAGTGATGGCAATTCACGGGTCGGCGCTCGGTGGCGGTTTGGAACTGGCGCTGGCGGGGCACTATCGCGTGCTGGCGCCGTCCGCAAAGTTGGGCCAACCGGAAGTGAATCTGGGACTGATTCCGGGTGGCGCTGGCACGCAACGTCTGCCCCGTCTGGTTGGCGTTTTGAAAGCCGCGGAGATGTGCGCCCTGGGCCAGTCCATTAGCGCCCAGGAGGCCCTGGCACTGGGCTTAGCCGATCACGTAGTCAACCAAGATCTGCTGGCAGAGGCGGTCACCTTCGCTGAAACCGCGCCGCCGCCGAACAAAACACGCGAGCGCAACGACAAGCTGGTAAGTGTGAATCTGGAAGATTTGCAAGGCCAAGTGCGGAAAAGCATGCGCGGACGCAACGCGCCATTGGCCGCGATTGACAGCGTGGCGAAATCGGCGACGGTCTCGTTTGAAGAAGGCTGCCGTTACGAAGCGGAGCAGTTCTCGCGATGCCTAACCTCGGCCGAATCGCGCGGGCTGATGCACGCGTTTTTCGGCGAAAGGGAAGTGACCAAGATTCCCGGTGTCTCGCAAGATACCGCTGTGCTGGTCATCGCTAAAGCCGGTGTAATTGGCGCGGGAACCATGGGCGCCGGCATTGCCATGGTATACGCCAACGCTGGTATTCCAGTGCTGCTTCGCGAAGTTACGCAAGAGGCGCTCGACCGCGGCATGAATCACATCCGCAAGAATTACGCGAGTACCGTTTCCAAAGGCCGCCTCACGCAACCGGAAATGGACGCCCGCCTCGCCCGGATCACGCCACAACTTGGCTACGACGGATTCGAGCAGTGTGACGTCATCACCGAAGCCGTTTTTGAGCAAATGCAAGCCAAGAAGAAAATCTTCCAAGATTTAGACCGGGTCGCCAAACCCACCTGCATTCTTGCTTCCAATACCTCTACGCTCGACGTCGATGAAATTGCATCGGCAACAAAACGGCCAGAATATGTTTTAGGGCATCATTTCTTTAGCCCCGCCCATATCATGCGCCTGCTCGAGATAGTACGCGGCAGGGGAACATCGGATGCCGTGTTGGCCAGTTCCATGGTGCTGGCCAAACGTCTGAAGAAAGTGGCTGTGCTTTCCGGAAACGCGCGCGGCTTCATTGGGAATCGCATTTTGCATCCCTACATTCGCGAGGCGCAATTTCTGGTGGAAGAAGGCGCCTCGGTTGAAGATGTTAATAGCGCCATCTACGATTTCGGCATGCCCATGGGCCCGCTAGCCATGTGCGACTTGATTGGGCTGGACGTCGAATACCGGATCCATCAGGAGTCGCGCCTGTATCACAAGCCCGGCATTCGCGAACCTTTCTGCATAGATATTCTATACAAAGAAAACCGCTACGGCCAAAAGAATGGCAAGGGGTTTTCGGGTTACGCCAGCGGACGCCACTCTGTGGCGGATACCGCAGTCACACAAATGATTCACGCCGAAGCCGCAAAGAAAGGGCTTGCGAAAAGAGACATCTCCCGCGAAGAAATCGCCGACCGCTGTATATTGGCGCTGGTGAATGAAGGCGCGCGCGTGCTTGAGACGGGAACGGCCATGCGCGCTGTGGATATCGATATCGTCTATCTCACGGGCTATGGTTTTCCGTCTTATCGCGGTGGACCGATGTTTTACGCGGATGAAATCGGCCTGGATCGTGTACTGGCACGCGTGGTGGAGTTTCAAGCGGCGCACGGGGAAGACCTGTGGTCTCCGGCTCCGCTGCTGGTTAAGTTGGCGCACCTGGGCCACAAGTTTGCGGATCATCATTTGGGAGGCCATTCATGAACGAACTCAGCCAATTTGCCCAGGCGCTCGCTAGTGGCGCAATTCGCGTCGTAGATCTTACACAGCCGCTGGAACCTTCCACGCCCATCATTCAACTACCTCCGGAAATGGGTGCGTCATGGCCGTTCCGCATCGAAGAGATTTCGCGCTACGATGCCCGTGGACCAGCCTGGTACTGGAACAATTTTTCTTGCGGCGAGCATACCGGCACGCACTTCGACGCTCCCGGGCATTGGGTGACGGGTAAAGATTATCCGCAAAACACGACCGATACGATTGCGCCGGAGAAATTCTTCGCGCCCGCGTGCGTCATTGATGTTTCGAGAGAGGCCGCCGCGAATCCGGACTTCCTGTTGACACCCGCGCACGTGGAAATTTGGGAGAAAACGCACGGGCGTATTGAAGCCGGGTCCTGGGTGTTGATGCGCACCGATTGGTCCAAGCGCAAGGACCCCGCGGCGTTCATCAATGCGAGCGAAGATGGATCCCACGTGCCCGGCCCGCATCCCACCCTGGTGCCCTTTCTGGCCAAGCAGCGCGATGTGATTGGTTGGGGCTCGGAAAGTGTCGGAACCGATGCCGGGCAGGCGTATCGTTTCGATCCACCGTTTCCGTGCCACAGTGGAATGCATGGCAGTAACAAGTTCGGGTTGGCCAGCCTGATGAATTTGGATCAATTGCCGCCCAAGGGCGCGATCCTGATCACGCCGCCTCTCAAAATTGTGCATGGCTCGGGCAGTCCGTGCCGCGTGCTGGCGTTCGTTCAGCAGTAGCGGGGAATCGCTTATTACGTTAGCATTGGAGCAACGATGGCAGAGCGATCATTCGCCAAAGAAGTCCAAAAACTGCGCCTGGGTGAGGGCGAGCTCTTTCAGGGCGAGGGCATTCTGGCCGTCACTAAAGCTCTTCTGCAGTCCGGTGTTGCTTACGTGGGCGGCTATCAAGGCGCGCCCATTTCGCACCTGATGGACGTGCTGACCGATGCCGATAGCATCCTGCAGGAATTGGGCCTCCATTTTGAGCACAGTGCGTCGGAAGCCACTGCGGCGGCGATGCTCGCGGCATCGGTTCACTATCCCCTTCGCGGTGCGATTACGTTTAAGTCAACAGTGGGCACAAATGTTGCCTCCGATGCACTGGCAAACTTAGCCTCCGGCGGGGTGAAGGGCGGCGCATTAATCATTGTCGGCGAAGACTACGGCGAAGGTTCCAGCATCATGCAGGAACGGTCCCACGCGTTCGCCATGAAATCGCAAATGTGGCTGCTCGACCCGCGGCCGAATCTGCCGTCCATCGTGCAGGCTGTGGAGCAGGGCTTTACGCTTTCCGAAGCCACCAATACGCCGGTGATGCTGGAACTGCGCGTGCGCGCCTGCCACGTCTATGGCCGGTTCACGGCAAAGAACAACGTACGCCCATCGTTCACTTTGAAAGACGCCATGGAAAATCCGGTGCGCGACGTCAATCGCATCGTTCTTCCGCCGGCCAGTTACCTGCATGAGCAGGAAAAGATCCTGAAGCGGTGGCCCGCCGCGCAGCAGTTCATTCAAGAACGCCAGATCAACGAATTTTTTGGCGATGGCGAACAGGACTTCGGCATTATTTTGCAAGGCGGGCTATATAACAATACAATCCGCGGGTTGAATTTACTCGGGCTGGCGGACGTTTTTGGCGATACAAAAATTCCACTGTATGTTTTGAACGTCACCTATCCTTTGGTCGACGAAGAAGTGAAACGCTTCTGTGCCGGTAAGCGCGCCGTACTGATGATTGAAGAAGGCCAGCCGGATTTCCTCGAACAAAACCTGAACTCCATTCTGCGCAAAGCGGAGATACCAACCAAAGTTCACGGCAAAGACGTCTTACCCATGGCCGGCGAATACACCGGCGCGGTGGTGACGCGGGGGCTGACGCAGTTTGTCGAGAAATATTCGCCGCAGCTGTTGGATCGTGACAAATTGCCTGCAGTCGCGCTGCCACATAAGCCGGTTGCGCTGCCCGTGCTGCAGCACAACGTGCATCCGCGGCCACCGTCTTTTTGTACTGGCTGTCCGGAGCGCCCCATCTTCACGGCGATGAAACTGGTGGAACGCGAATTAGGCGAGCACCACGTGAGCGCCGACATCGGCTGCCATTTGTTTTCTATTCTCCCCCCGTTTAATATTGGTGCGACCACCATGGGATATGGCCTTGGTTGGGCCGGCGCGGCGGCGTTCAATACAACTGAGACTGCAAAACGCACCATCAGCATCATGGGCGATGGCGGATTTTGGCACAACGGTCTCACCAGCGGCGTGGGCAATGCCGTGTTCAATAAGAGTGACAACCTCCTGCTCATCGTCGATAACGGGTACTCCGCCGCAACTGGCGGTCAGGACATCCCTTCTTCAGAGGCCGCCAACCCGATTCGCACCACGAATATCCCCATCGCCAATGCTGTGCGCGGAGTGGGCGTTAAATGGCTGCGGACGATCACGCGCACTTATAACGTCGCGCAGGTGCGTGACACGTTACGGGAAGCACTGTTAACCAAACAGCGCGGGCCCAAAGTGATTGTGGCGCAAAGCGAATGCGCACTGAATCGCGAACGCCGCGAAAAACCGCTGCGCCGCAAAATGGCGCAAGAGGGTAGACGCGTGGTACGCGAACGCTTTGGCGTGGACGCCGATACCTGCACGGGCGATCACTCGTGCATTCGTATCTCCGGTTGTCCATCGCTGACCATCAAAGACAACCCAGACCCATTGCGCAAGGACCCGGTGGCGACCGTGCTCGATAGCTGTATCGGATGTGGCCTGTGCGGAGAAGCCGCGCACGCGGCCGTTCTGTGCCCTTCATTTTACCGCGCCGAAATTATCACAAACCCAAGTTTCTGGGATCGGAGAAAGACCCGGATCGCCAACGCGGTCATCGCCTTCCTGCAGCACCGCCTGGAACGGCGCCTGGCGGGAATCACAGCTTAATTTATGCTTGCCACCGCCCTCCCCCGGCCGATCACCATCGCGATTCTGGCTATGGGTGGCGAAGGTGGCGGAGTGCTGGCGGATTGGCTGGTGGATTTAGCCGAACACGAAGGGTATCTGGCGCAAGCAACTTCTGTTCCGGGAGTCGCACAGCGCACCGGCTCCACCGTTTACTACCTTGAGCTTTTTCCGCAGCAGCCTCCCGGCAAAGTGCCTGTTCTGGCTTTGATGCCGGTGCCAGGTGAAGTGGATTTGGTGATTGCATCGGAGTTGATGGAAGCGGGCCGCGCGGTGCAACGTGGATTGGTTACGCCGGAGCGTACAGTGCTTATCGTGTCGTCGCACCGCGTTTACTCCATGACCGAACGCACGGCCATGGGCGATGGGCGTGTGGATTCCGGCGCGCTTCTCAAGACCTGCCGCGAAGCGGCCAAGACCTTGGTGGAGCACGATTTCGCGAGCATCGCGGAAAACCATCGCAGTGTGATCAGCGCCGCGCTGTTTGGAGCCCTAGCCGGAGCCGGAGTTCTTCCGTTTGAACGCGACGATTTTGAAGCGGCGATCCGGCGAGGCGGCATCGGTGTGGACAGCAGCATCGCTGCGTTTCAGGCGGGAGCCGCGGCGAAGCAGGCTGAATCCCGGCCAACGTCACAAACCGCAACACCGAAGTGCGGTCCGCGCCTTGCGCTGCTTGCCGCGCGCATCGCGAAGGAATTTCCGCCTGAAGCCGAAGATCTTTTGCTGGCTGGGATTCAACGCTTAGCCGACTATCAAAGCGAAGTTTACGCAGAGCAATTCCTGAATCAACTGCAAGCAGTTCGGGCCGCCGATGGCTGCAAATTCGCGGTGCTATGCGAAACTGCCCGCTACCTTGCGCTCTGGATGTCCTACGAAGATGCGGTGCGCGTAGCGGATCTGAAAATTCGCCGCGCCCGGTTCGACCGTGTGCGCCATGAGGTGAAAGCTGAAACCGCGCAACTGCTGCACATCAACGAATTTCTGCACCCCGGCATTCAGGAAATCGCAGACATTCTGCCGGAGGCATTCGGCACTTTTGTGCTCAACAGCAATTGGGCCAAACGCCTGGTGAAAGTCTTCGCCGGCGCGGGGCGTATTGTGCGAACCACATCGCTGAGCGGATATCTGCAGCTCTATCTGATTGCGAGTTTGCGTCCGCTCCGGCCACGCTCGCTTCGCTTCAGAGCCGAACAACGCAAGATTCGTGAGTGGTTGGAACCCATACCGCTACTCATCAAAGAAGACTACGTACTCGCGCAGGAGTACGCCGAGTGCCCGCGGCTCCTCAAAGGCTATGGCGATACGCACGCGATGGGCAGCCGCAATTTTGCAGCTATCATGAACGCGCTGCCAAAACTGCGCGGACGCGCGGATGCCGCGTCACAGTTAAGATCCTTGCGCGAAGCCGCGCTGGCCGATGAACGGGGAACCAAGTTGTCGGAAGCATTGAAGGAGGTCGCAGTATGAGAATTGTTTGTCTGGGCGGCGGCCCGGCGGGCCTGTACTTTTCGATTCTTGCCAAGAAAGCGCACCCCGCCTGGGAAATCACGGTGATGGAGCGTAATGCTCCCGATTCCACGTTTGGCTGGGGCGTCGTATTCTCCGATAAAACCATGGACGGTTTCCGGGGGGCGGATGCGGAAACCCATGCGGCTATCACACAATCGTTCCACCACTGGGACGATATCGATATCTTCTTCAAGGGCCGCAAGATAACCTCGGGCGGCCACGGATTTTGCGGCATCGGGCGCATTCGTTTGCTGCAAATCTTTCACCAGCGCGCAACCGAACTGGGAGTCAGGCTGATTTTCAACACGGAAGTAAAGGATCCGGATGAATATTCCGCTGCCTACGACCTGGTCATTGCCGCGGACGGCATTTTTTCAACCACGCGGCGTAAATATGAGGACGTGTTCAAGCCCAATATCGACGTACGCAAAAATCGCTTTGCCTGGTTGGGGAGCCGCAAGAAGCTGGACGCCTTTACCTTTGATTTCAAGCAAACCGAATTTGGTTGGTTCAATCTTCATGCCTATCGATTTGATGAAGACTGGTCCACCTTCATCGTGGAGGCTCCCGAAAAGAACTGGCTGGCGGCGGGGCTCGACAACATGGATTCGCCGCAGTCCATCGCGTTTTGCGAAACCCTGTTCGCGGAGCGGTTGGGGGGCATGCCGTTGATTTCCAATGCCGCGCACTTGCGCGGTTCGGCCATGTGGTTGAAGTTTCAACGGGTGCTTTGTGAAAAGTGGTTTCACAAAAACGTGGTCTTGCTGGGTGACGCCGCACATACCGCGCACTTTGGTATTGGTTCGGGAACCAAGTTGGCGATGGAAGACGCCATCGCGCTTTCGCGAGTCCTTAGCGGTCACATCGGAACGGTAGGTCAGGCGCTGGCCCAATATCAGGAAGAGCGGGAAGTGGAGGCGCTGAAGCTGCAAAGCGCCGCGCGCAATCGCATGGAATGGTTTGAACAGGTGGAACGCTACGTCCACCTGGAACCGGAACAATTCGCCTATAGTTTATTAACCGGGAGTCAGCGCATCAGCCACGAAAATCTGAAACTGCGGGATTCGCATTATGTGGAGGGCGTGGAGCGCTGGTTCGCCGCACGGACGGGCGCGAAACATTCTGTTCCTCCCATGTTCACGCCCTTTCAAGTACGCGGGCTCACGCTTAAGAACCGTGTGCTGGTTTCTCCCATGGCCATGTATATGTCATGCGATGGGCTACCGTCGGATTTCCACATGGTTCACTTGGGTGCGCGGTCGATGGGTGGAGCGTCGATGGTGGTCACGGAGATGACCTGCGTTTCTCCCGGAGGCCGCATCACTCCGGCGTGCCCCGGGATGTGGAATCACCAGCAGATGCTTGCGTGGCAGCGCATTGTTGATTTCGTGCACGCGAATTCCGACGCCAAGATTGCTTTGCAGTTGGGACATTCCGGCCGTAAGGGCTCGACGCGGCGCGGATGGGAAGGAATGGATCTGCCCCTCGAAAAGGACAACTGGCCGCTCATTTCTGCGTCGGCCATCCCTTATATCGAAGGCATATCGCAGATTCCGCGCGAAGCCGCGCGCACGGATATGGAAGAGATCACCACCGAATTTGTGCAGTCCACCGAATTTGCTATTGCCGCCGGTTTCGATTGGATCGAACTGCACTGCGCGCACGGCTATCTGCTATCCAGCTTCATTTCGCCGCTGACAAACGCGAGAACGGATGAGTACGGCGGTTCGTTGGAAAACCGTTGCCGTTACCCGGTGGAAGTGTTTCGGGCCATGCGGGCCGTTTGGCCCAAATATAGGCCGATGAGTGTGCGCATCTCCGCGCACGATTGGACGCCTGGCGGGCTCACTCCCGACGACGCGGCGCAAGTGGCGGCGTTTTTCAAGGAAGCGGGGGCCGATGTGATTGATTGCTCCTCCGGCCAGGTGAGCAAAGACGAGAAGCCTGTTTACGGGCGCATGTTTCAAGTGCCATTCTCTGATCGCATTCGCAACGAGATTGGCATCCCCACCGTCGCCGTCGGCAATATTTTTGAAGGGGACCACGTGAACACCATAATTGCCGCCGGGCGTGCAGATTTGTGCGCCATCGCGCGGCCTCACCTGGCGGACGCCGCTTGGACTCTGCACGAAGCCGCCAAACAACACTTCACGGATATCTGGTGGCCTCCACCTTATTTGGGTGGAAAAGTACAACTGGAACGCAACCTGGCGCGCGCCGCGCAATTGAGGCTTCAGGTGTGAACCCGCTTTCCGGCAAACATGCTGTAGTAACGGGTGGGGCGCGCGGGATTGGCGCGGCGATTGCGGAGGCGCTGCGCTTCGCAGGCGCGAAAGTGAGCGTGCTTGGCCGGCATACTTCACCATCCGCCGACGTCGCCAACGCCGACGAAGTCCGGCGCGCGTTTGAACAGTTCGGTCGAGTGGATATTCTGGTCAACAATGCGGGTCAAGCGCAATCCGCTCCTTTCCTCAGAACAGACCATGAATTGTGGCGCCGCATGCTGGCCGTCAATCTGGATGGCGTCTACCACTGTACTCACGCGGCGCTGCCAGGAATGCTGGAATCCGGCTGGGGCAGAGTTGTGAATATCGCCAGCACGGCGGGCATTACAGGCTACGGCTACGTAAGCGCTTACTGTGCCGCCAAGCATGGCGTGGTAGGTTTTACGCGGGCCCTGGCGCTGGAGCTCGCGCGCAAGAACATCACGGTGAATGCCGTTTGCCCGGGGTATACCGAAACAGACATGGTGGAGGAAGCTGTGGCCAACATCATGGTCAAAACGGGCCGCAGCGAAGGGGAGGCCCGCGCCGAGCTCTCCTCGAAGAATCCGCAGCAACGGCTCGTCAAGCCCGAAGAGGTAGCTAATTCCGTGCTGTGGCTATGTGTTCCGGGCAGCGAAGCGATTACGGGCCAGGCTATTGCCGTGGCAGGCGGCGAAGTTCTATAAAGGGAGATGATCATGCGCTACAGAAGCGGTGAACCCCACAATCTGCCCGGGACGCGCACGAAGCTTGCCGATTACCAGGCACGGGAGTTTTTGTTCGAAGCATCCAACAAAATTGCCACGGTCACGCTGAACCGGCCGGACCGCAAGAATCCATTGACGTTTGAGGCCTACACCGAGCTGCGGGATCTATTCCGCTCGCTGGCACACGTGGTCGATGTGAAAGCCATCGTGTTGACGGGCGCGGGTGATAACTTTTGTTCCGGCGGCGATGTGCATGAAATTATTGGGCCACTTACGAAACTCGACGTTCCCGGTCTTTTGGCCTTTACCCGCTTGACCGGCGACCTGGTAAAAGCGATGCGCGCGTGCCCGCAGCCCATAATTTCGGCCATCGACGGAGTCTGTGCGGGCGCGGGTGCGATTCTCGCTTTGGCCTCGGATTTCCGTTTCGGCACCACTCGCAGTAGGACTGCGTTCTTGTTTACGCGCGTCGGCTTGGCCGGATGCGACATGGGCGCCTGCACTTTGTTGCCGCGTTTGATCGGCCAGGGACGTGCAGCGGATCTACTCTATTCCGGGCGCTTCCTGGATGGCGAAGAGGCCGAACGTTGGGGTTTCTACAACCGGCTGTGCGCGCCGGAGACGCTCCTATCAGACGCGCGGAAATTGGCCCACGACTTGGCAGCCGGCCCCACCTTCGCCCACGCCATGACCAAACGCATGCTGCAACAGGAGTGGAACATGGGCGTGGACGAAGCCATAGAAGCAGAAGCGCAAGCGCAGGCCTTGTGCATGGCCACCAACGATTTTCATCGCGCTTATCATGCCTTTGCCGCCAAACATGTACCGGTCTTTGAGGGGGACTAATGTCCTTTTTGGATTTGCCGTTTTTCGAACCGCGCCACAAAACGCTCACTGAGGATTTGAACCAGTGGGCAAAAGTGCGCCTTGGCCATGCCCACGCAGAAAATGTGGACGATGCCTGCCGGGACTTGGTGAAGCACTTGGGCCATGCGGGTTGGCTGAGGTATGCGGTCGGCGAACAAATCGACACTCGCGCCATTTGCCTGATCCGTGAAACACTGGCCCAGTATTCCGGCTTGGCGGATTTCTCCTTCGCGATGCAGGGCCTTGGCTCGGGCGCTATTTGCCTATTCGGCACGAACGAGCAAAAGCGGCACTATCTGCCCCGCGTGGCGGATGGGTCCGCCATTGCCGCGTTTGCTTTATCGGAACTGAATGCCGGTTCCGATGTCGCCGCCCTGGAATGCGGCGCCGTACGGGAAGGCGATAGCTACATCCTTAACGGCGAAAAAACCTGGATCTCCAATGGCGGCATCGCGGATTTTTACGTGACGTTTGTTCGTACCGGGGAAGCGCCCGGCTCGCGCGGAATTACGGCTTTGATTGTCGAACCAGACATGCCGGGTTTCTCGGTCGCCGAGCGCATTGAAGTGATGGCGCCGCACCCGCTGGCGCGACTCACATTTCATCAATGCCGGATTCCGGTGTCGCAACGGATTGGCGACCCGGGGCAGGGCTTCAAAATCGCGATGTCCACGCTGGACGTTTTCCGCACGTCGGTAGCCGCCGCCGCGCTCGGCTTTGCCCGCAAAGCGCTGGAGGAGGCCTTGCGGCGAGCCACGTCCCGGAAAATGTTCGGGCAGACGCTGGCGGATTTTCAGATCACGCAGGCGAAGCTTGCGCAGATGGCCACCGATATCGACGCCGCGGCGTTGCTCACCTATCGCGCCGCGTGGTTGCGCGATCAGGGGCAGCGCGTCACGATTGAAGCCGCCATGGCGAAGATGACCGCCACCGAAACCGCGCAGCGTGTGATCGACGGCGCCGTGCAAATTTTCGGTGGTTCAGGTGTGCGCAGCGGGGAGACCGTGGAGCGCCTCTACCGTGAAATACGGCCTTTGCGCATTTACGAAGGAGCCACCGAGGTTCAGCAACTCATCATCGCCCGTGGCATCCTAAAAGAATTCCAAGAAAGGGAGTTAACCCTCTGAGCGAACTCATACCGCCTCCGCAGGCCTTCCAGACACAGGTTCCGGTCCGCTTCCGTGATTGTGATCCCGCGGGCATTGTGTTTTATCCGCGCTACCTGGAAATGTTCAATAACCTCGTCGAAGATTGGTTCCGGGACGGCCTGAAATTGCCCTTCGCGGACCTGATCAACGAACGTGGCTGGGGCATTCCCACCGTGCACATCAACGTGGATTTTGTGGCGCCTTCCCGCATGGGAGAAGTGCTGACCGCGTCGCTCTGGGTGCGCAAACTGGGCCGCAGTTCCATCCACATGGCCATTGTACTCAGTGGGCCGGATGGAGGCGATCGCGTCACCAGCAAAGAAGTCTTGGTATTCACGGACCTCAGCACGGGGCGCGCACGCGCGATTCCCGAGCATTTGTTCGCCAAACTATCTCAGTTCACAGTGGTGGAAGAGAAATCCCATGCAGATTCTTCAACCGTCTAGTTGGGCGCGCCCCAAGGGTTATTCCAGTGGCATTGCTGCGCGCGGCCAAATGATTTTCGTCAGCGGGATGATTGGCTGGGATGCCAGCGGGAACTTCCCGGCGGGCGGTTTTCTTGGTCAAACACGGCAGGCCCTGCTCAACATTATCGCCGTACTCTCGGAAGCCAGGGCCAAGCCGGAGCATATTGTCCGGATGACTTGGTATGTGGTGGACAAGGACGAATATTTGAGCGCCGCCAAAGAAGTCGGCACGATCTATCGCGAACTCATGGGCCGTAACTATCCTGCCATGACTGCTGTCGAAGTGCGGGGTTTGATGGAAGAGAAAGCCCGCCTGGAGATCGAAGTTACCGCCGTGATCCCAGACGTTGGAGCACCGGCCGTTTAGCAAATTGTTCGGCCGAATCGATTGAGTTATCATTCGTTGCAGGAAGGTTCGGCAAGGCTACTCCGGTGTAGGGAAGGTGACTGCATGCGCAAAATGTTGGGAATGACTTTGTGGCTTTTGGCCGCCGCGGTTGCTGCCGTGGCGTGGCAACAGAGGCAGTCTGATCTCACATGGGCTTTTCCGGCTCCGGACAAGAACGCCCCCAAAATCAAGGATGACGGCAAAGTGAAGGGAATCCCCGGCAGCAACCTTTCGTTTACGCAGGAACAGATCGACGGCGACCCCTTTAGTCCGCCGGACTGGCTTCCCAACGAACATCCCAAGATGCCGGAAATCGTGGCTCATGGCCGCAAGCCCGCCCAGGCCTGCGCCCGTTGTCATCTGGCCAACGGAAACGGACATCCCGAATCGGCGACGCTGACCGGCCTGAATGCCGAGTACATGATCCGCCAAACGAATCTGTTCAAGAGCGGTGTTCGTAAGGACTATGCAGGTGTGATGAACGTGTTCGCTAAGGTCATGACCGAGCAGGACATCAAAGACGCGGCAGAATATTTCGCCGCGATCAAACCCGAAGTGTTTAGTAAAGTGGTAGAAGTATCGATGGCTCCCCGCAGTTTCATCGACGACAAATTCATGCGCCTGCTCCATCCCGACGGCGGAAAGGAGCCCATTGGTAACCGCATTGTAACTGTGCCCCAGGATATGCAGCGCACCGAGGCCCGTGATCCGCACTCCGGATTCATATCCTATGTTCCGCCCGGAAGCTTGAAGAAGGGCGAGTCGCTCGTGAAAGGCGGAGGCGGGAAGACCGTTGCCTGCGATATCTGTCACGGGCCTGGGCTCAGGGGTTTGGGCGAGGTGCCTCGTTTGGCGGGGCAGCATCCCATCTTTATCGCCCGCCAACTGTACAAATTCCAGGATGGGCGAAACGGCGGATCGTGGGCGGAACTGATGAAGGCTCCGGTTGCAAAATTGGATGGCGGCGACATCATCGCAATCTCAGCGTACATTGGATCCCTTGCGCCTTAGAATGTTTCGCGTACTATTTTCTGCGTTTCTTGCCGCGCCATCTTCGGCGGAGTCCGAGAGCCTGTTCAAGATTCGGATGCCCAATACGCGCATCACAATTGCCCGCTTTTTGCCGTGTGGCCCCGAAGATTTCGCCGGTACCCGGCTCTCAGATCGGGGCCGATGCAAGTGGAAACCGCCGCCCGGGATCTAGTTCGGGATCAATCGATCGCGAACAGGCCGAAAACAGCCGACCATGATGGAAGCACTCCTCCGCACGGAAAACGCCGTCGATAGAACTCGCCCTTTTACCCATATCTGCAGATGTCCGTACTTGGCAGCGGCGATCCCAACCTCGCAGTGAGTTTTACCTGCAAGACTTTGTGAACGGTGCTATTTATACGCGGCGATTCCTGTGACGCGTTCGCCGATCACCAGCGCATGCACATGGTCGGTGCCTTCATAGGTCTTGACGGTTTCCAGGTTACACATGTGGCGCATGATCGGATACTCTTCCATGATTCCATTGGCACCCAACAGATCGCGCGAAGTGCGTGCGCAATCCAGGGCCATGGCCACGTTGTTGCGCTTCAACATGGAAACGTGCGCGGGGTGCAGCTTGCCTTGATCCTTTAGGCGCCCGGCGTGCAGCGCCAGCAATTGGGCCTTGGTAATTTCCGTAATCATGCCGGCAAGTTTCTCTTGCACAAGTTGGTGCGATGCAATGGGCCGGTTGTCAAACTGCTTGCGCTCGATCGTATAGGCGCGTGCGGTTTCGTAACAATCCATCGCAGCGCCGATGACGCCCCATCCGATGCCGAAGCGTGCTTGGGTTAAGCAGGAGAGCGCGGATCTCAACCCCTGTGCTCTCGGCAGTACAGCGCTTTCTGGCACGCGGCAGTTGGCGAAAGCCAAAGTCGATGTCACCGAAGCGCGCATGGAGAGCTTTCCGTGAATCACCGATGTTGTCAAGCCAGGCGTGTTCTTCTCAACCAGGAATCCGCGAACGCCTTCTTCGGTCCGCGCCCACACGATCGCGATATCGGCGATGCTGCCATTGGTAATCCAGGTCTTTTCCCCATCAAGAATCCATTCCGAACCTTGGCGGCGGGCCCGTGTCAGCATGCCGGATGGGTTAGAGCCGAACCCTGGTTCTGTGAGGCCGAAGCATCCGATGGCTGTGCCGTCCTGCAGCTTTGGCAGCCATTTTTGCTTTTGCTCTTCGCTGCCAAAGGAGTGGATGGGGTACATGACCAACGCACCCTGCACACTGACGAAACTGCGTAAACCAGAATCGGCCCGCTCGATTTCCTGCATCACAAGGCCATATTCCACGTTGCTCATGCCCGCGCAGCCGTAGCCTTCCAAGTTTGCTCCCAGGAAGCCCAACTGTCCGATTTCTGGAACTAATTCAATGGGAAAGCGACCATCTCGAAAGCAATCGCGCACCAGCGGCAGCACCCGTTCATCGACAAACTGTCGCGCGGTTTGCCGCACCATAAGTTCTTGCTCGCTCATTTGAGCATCAATCAGGAGATAGTCCACGCCAGGAAAGTTTGCCATTTTTTTACTTGCCCCAATTCGCTTGTACCTGAAACTAAAGGCCATGTCGCTCAGCTAAGGATTCCGGCTACGTGCGGGTCGCCGCGTCCCCGGGTGATACGCACTTGACCTTCGAAGCAATCAAACCCATTGCTCTTCACACTCCGTGCACCGCACGGAATGAGCATAGAAATTCTCACCGAATGCATACATTCCTTGTCGCGCAATTTGAAAGGATGGCCTGCCCACTGTAGTTAGAGTATATGCAGCTATGATGGGCGGCTACACCCGTTCGGCCAACAAAATCGGCGTAGTTTTAGCCCTGACTACCGCCCCGCCGCCCGGCCTGGCTGGAATCCCTCCTGCTGGTACACGACCTTTCCACCGACGATGGTCATGAGCACATTCATGGATTCAATCCGCTTTGCCGGCATTGTCATGATGTTTTCCGGCAACACCACCAAGTCCGCCAATTTCCCGATTTGGATCGAGCCTTTGATTTTTTCCTCAAACGTTGTGTAAGCGTTATTTAGAGTCTGCGCAGTCAGGGCTTCTTTGCGCGAAATGCTCTGATCCGCCCCAAGCACTCCTCCTGTGATCGTATCGCGCGAAATGAAGTGATAGAAAACCCATAGCGGCGGGTATGGCACCACCGGCGCATCGGTTCCCAAAGACACGGTCAAACCCTGGTCAAGATATGCCCGCAGTGGAGTCATCCAGGCGGCGCGTTTGGCACCCCACATTTTTACCAAACTCGGTCCGGCGAGATAAAGGTGATCCTGGGCGGAGATCACCAAGCCTAGGGTCTTCATGCGGGCGAAGTGATCCTGCCGTGGAATAAAGGCGTGTTCGACGGTCCAGCGTTGGCCGGAAATGGGTTTATCCGCATGTGCCGCCTCATAACCAGTGAGCACTTCATCTATGGCGGCATCCCCCACTGCATGTGTGGCCACGCGCCAGCCTTCACGATTCAGCTCTTTGACGATTTCGGTGAACTGCGCAGGTTTCAGGGTGTTCAGACCATAAAACTTGCCGCCTTCGTCGAAGGGCTTTTCGTACAGCTCCGTCATCCAGCCGCCTTCAAACCCCCCGTCCACCGCGACTTTCACGCCACCAATGCGCAACCAGTCGTCGCCTTCGCCCGGCTTCACGTTTGCCGCCGCCAGTTGGGCCTTCATTTCTGCGGCGGTTGTCGCGGCGGGCCGCAGCAACTGGTTAACACGAATGGTCAACAGTCCTCTGCGCCGCATCTCCTGTAGAACGCGATACTGCTGCACGCTCGCGCCCGGATAACGGATGCTGGTAAGACCGGTGGCATTCAGCTTCTTGTGTTCCGCCAGCAGCGAGGCCATGCTGGGAGGCTCCACCGCGGGCAGGCTGACCAAAGTCTTGGCTCGGTCCACCAACTCGCCGTTCAGCTCGCCTTGCTCATCCCGGCTGATGCGGCCGCCGGTCGGCTCTGCTGTCTGTTTTGTGATGTTCCATTTCCGCAACGCCGCGGAGTTCAGAATGTACTCGTGTCCGCCGCGCACCACCACGACAGGTGTCAACGGAGCCACTCTGTCCAGGTCCCTCCGATAAGGTAAGCGCTGCTCCTTCAACTGCGCTTCATGCCAATCGGCGTTGGTGATCACAATTTCGCCGGGAACCGATTCCTTTACGCGTGAGGCGATCCTGCCAAGCACTTCCGCAAGCGATCGGGTGCGTGACAGGTCCACGCCGGGCCCGCCTCCGGCGCCGTGCAGATGATTGTCCGCCAAGCCAGGGATCACCGTGCGGCCGCCCAAATCGAGGACGCGTGTCCTGGGGCCGGCGAGCTTACCCACTTGTGCCGTAGATCCGACGGCAATAAACCTGCCATCCCTAACCGCGACTGCCTGAGCCAAGGAAAAGGCAGCATCCACTGTGTAGATCTTTGCATTGGAAAGGATCAAGTCCGCAGGGGCTGATTGTGCGTGAAGCCGGGCTGCAGCGATGCATACAGCCATAAAAGCGATTTTCTGGGGCCGAATCATACTTCGGTATGGTAGCGCACAGCACTTGTGAAGATTGGCAGCGCGTGCAGTTCCACGACCAGGAATCTGTCTAGACCTGGAAAGGCGTCACTTTGGTTGTGCTGGCCAGTCAAGTGGGCATGCCGAAGAGCGGATTTTCGCGCGCTTCAATTCGAAGGCAGCGGCGCGGTCAGTCTATTGGAGCATTCAGCGCGATTCGCAATTCCCACCGTGGTTGAGCCGGCGATGAAGGAACCTGAGGGGCTTCTTCGCCTTAAAGCTCTCCTCAAAATTGGTGCGATGGGCCGGAAAGGCCTTCCGGGTGGAGGTCCGGTTGCGGCGGGGATGTTCGAGTACGACATCGAAGTCCGGTTAGCGACAAGGTGAGGGAGATGGACGCGAACTGGCACGGCATTTTGGGGGCTAATGTATCCTAAGCCCGATAGCACGCGTAACCTGCCCTCGCAACACTCGACCAAGTTGACTTCGAGGCCCAAAAATATCGTTCGGGTCGATTGTCGGGAAAGACCAGGCCTCGCGGTTGGCCATTGCGGGCGTCGTGTTTAAAGACTGCGCGAGCGCGGAATCGCGGGCCGCGCAGCCTGCTTGGGCGCTGGCGGCGAAGATGATTGTTCAGCAAACGACGGAAGAGTCAATGGAAGTCGCTCCTATTGAACTCCGAGTGTACTTCCGTGATTGATGAAGCAAGGCGACGGGCAGCTTGCCGAGGATTGGACTTTGCTGCCGAACATCTAACGTCGGCTTAAGATCAAGCAAGTTTCGGAGTGTCACCGAACTTCGTGTTGATAAGCCGGCGCAGTTGGTGTGCGGCATCAAGGTTGCTATTGCTGCGCGCAATCAAGGGTTCCAGGCCCGGTGGTGGCGCAGCCCGGTTGTGCGCGGGTAGAAAATGGCTTCAGCGCAACCGGGCGCGAGATGAAAGATAAGCCAGGGGAGAAAACGGAGTGCGCCTGCAACCTGGGCATGTTCAATATTCAATACGCGGTCGCCTGCCGCTTTCCATTGGTGGATGAGGAAGCGGAGTGGTGCTGGACATGGCCCGGAACACCCCAGCGGAGGAACGTTCTGAGCGAATAGTTTGCGATTGATCACGAAAAAATTCACACGATTCGCTCCGCCATGTTCTTTCCACCCGCGGAAATGCCGGTCCCAATTGGCTTAGGCATCGTTAGGAAATAACATTTCCACCACGCGGGTGAATCTCATAATTCCATTCGCCGTGGAACGGGTCGCGTAGGAGATGGATCTCCTGCATTGCCGAGTTGGAGACCTTGGCACCGGGCGGATAGCTGGAGTCGTCAATCGCCGCATGGACCTTGAGCCCTTTCTTGGTTGTGGTGGCGGCGATTAGGCTGACAATCACTTCGAGACTGGTGAGTGGTTGTCCTCGCCAGTTCTTGCTGATGAAGGAAAAAAGCCGGTGTTCGATTTTGTTCCACTTGCTCGTGCCAGGCGTAAAGTGGCTCACCGCGATGATCAATCCCGTCTCGTCCGCCAGTTTCTGGAGTTCCAGTCTCCAAAGGCGCAAACGGGATCCATTGTTTCCTCCGCCATCGGCGGTGATCAGCAGTTGTTGGGCATCCGGGTACCTCTCCTGTCCCATCGCATGCCACCAACGGCGAATGGCTTCCACAGCAAAGGAGGCCGTGTCGTGATCGAGTCCTACGCTGACCCAGCCGTTATTTTCCGCCAGATCATAGACTCTGTAGGGAGCGACTCGCCACCACTCGGGGACCCTGAAATCATGCACGCGCACCTTTTCCGGCGCGCCCTTCGGCCGCCAAACAGAACCGGGATTCTTGAAATCTCCCCTTAATTCCTTCTTTTTCGTGTCCACCGAGATGACCGGTTGCTTCTCGCCGATGGCGCGCTCGACCCGCGCATTGATGTACTCGAACTGCCGGTTGCGGTCCGGATGAGGCGAGCCTTCTTTGGTATTGCGATTGGATTGAAGGCTATAGCCGAGTTCGTGCAGCAGTTCGGCAACCACCGGATAGCTGATCCTGTGCCCTTGCCTTTTCAGTTCGTCCGCCAGATTGCGCACGCTCTTGCAGGTCCACCGCAGGCTCGATTCCGGATCCAACGACCGTTTCATCCGCGCATTCGATGACCTAATCGGCAAACCCCTTTGGGAAACGCGGCTGAATGACATGGCCGGTTAGGCGCCTGCCAGCTATTTGGCTGACGACAAACAATACGTTGCGGTAGTTGTGGGGGGCGGTGGTCCACAATCCATGACGTTCCCCGTGCTCACTCCCGAGTTGAAGACCGCTAGCGATCGCTCCTCCTCAATCTGGGTTTTTGAAGTGCCGGGAAAGGCAAAAAACAAGTGAGTCTCTACGCTGAACCGTTTGTGGTTTTCCGATTTCACTATGTGGCCACCTGGTCGAGCTTCGTGTATGTGGCGTTTGTCGTCGATGCGTTTGCGCGCAGAATCGTGGGCCGGTGGTTAGCCGGACGGCGCACGCTGGTTTCGTCTTAGAGACGCTTTGAAGCAGGCCCTGCGTGAGCGCAGGCCATCAACGGGCTCTACAAAGCGCGGTCATTCACCGGCGAGCACATTGGCGTTCGCTACCCTGGAATGGGCGACTGCTTAATCATGGGCGGCTGGTGGGTCCATCGGCAACATCCCGCCGGCTAAGGCCCAACAGCATACTACGCTTCGCCGGTCCAGCGTTGGTCGCGCAACTCAAATCAACCAAGCCTCCGGCGATCCCGGCGCGCTTCAAAACGCGCTCTTGACCGGCGTCAAGACAACGTCCATTCCAATTTCGGCGGCAACATCTGCGCTATTCACTACAACGATGGAGTAGTGATCCGTCTTCCGCGCTCGGAACGCTACATGGGCCGAAGTTGTTTCAATGCGCTCAACGAGGACTCCCGAAATATGCAGCCCGCGGGCCCACGCGTCGAAGTGCACGTCGGTGCACACAAAAATGTCGATTGGCAGGGTGGACATACCCGAAAACTCAACACGTTCGCCCCGGTGAAGTTCTACGCAAATGCGCTTGGCCGAGTAAGGAGGTAGATCAAGAAGCACCAAAGCAGAATTGTCCGGCGCTTTGATCTAACCGGGCTCAGTCGGTCGACCTCCTGGTTTGCGTGCGGACATTCCAAGCCATTCCTTAGCGCGGGGGATCTTGTTGTACAACAGACGACTTCGGTCAGGCGTGAATATTGTTGCTAGCGGGATTCCCTCCGACGGTCCAAGGACCTCCTGCAGATAGATGCTTGAGACCGCTCTAACGTTGCATGACCGATTCGCCACCCGCGACGGCTTTTGCATCTATGAAAACCGGTATTCTAGCCAGTGGGTCGGGCTCGGAATCTTATAATCCTGGCGGGAGACCGGCATTCGGCACAGCAACGCCCCAGCGCACGAGGAGCTAAATCAATAGATCCATCACTTAGATAGGCCCCACTACTTCCGCCATCCCGCGCCCACCTTAGCGCGCTGTGGGTCGCCGTAGTACAACGCATGTCGCTCAGTTCGCGAGGACTACCAACCCGGGTTGATCGGCCCCACCGCCTGTCCGCAAAGAGGGCTTCGATAGTCCCTCGTTCCACGTCCATCTCCTTCCGCCTTTTCGCCCTCAAATCTCGCGGGCACAGCTACGCTTTTACGGCCTGCGGCCTAGCCACTGCGGGTGCGCGATACCCGAATCCCTCAGGTGCAGAAAAACACGTTGAGGGCGTGGGCGCTTCTGTTCAACGTTCCTTACGTAGCGGCGGTGAACCAATGAAAATGTCAACTTTCGTAAATGGGAACGCGAAGGCATTCAGTGTGGAAATTCGCAAGATCGCAAACTGCAATGCGGAAGGAGAAAATGCCACGGCTCTTGATCGGAGGTGGAGCACGACGCCGTGGAAGACGAAGTGTTTCTGGACTATGACGGCGAAGCACCAAGCACACCGGTATTCCTCGCCACCAGCAAGCCGCGCTCCGCAACTAGGCGCAGCTTTCAGCAAACCTTTGTCACAACTATTGAAGGAGGTTCAACGTGCAAATAGCCAAGATCCCAGATAATAGCGCCCAAACCACAGGCGGCGCATTGCTACCCGATGGTCGCCTGCTTCGCGCCATCGAGGTTCAAAAAGAACTCGGGGTCAGCCGGGCGACAGCGTATCGACTGATGACCGACGGTACTCTGCCGGTCTACCGTTGCGGGGGACGGCGCGGCCAACGCGCAATGGTGCGGGTCTCCGAAAGCGACCTCCGGCGTTGGCTGGAAGAACATAAAACGCACCCACCCACTGCGGCGTAGGATTGGTTATTGTGTCTAATTCGGTTATTTCGTTTGTGCGATACTGGCTCTCAGGGGCCAACATGACTGCCGTTCTCAATCCAACCGCCAGCGAGACCGCCCAACTGCAAGAGCTTCGCCAATTGGTCAAGCAGGGCCCAGTGAAAATTGTGGACGCGAAAGGACGCAAATTGCAGCTGCCGCGTCCAGTCCTCGGCCTGCTCGACGAGATCCTGAAAAACATGCAGGCGGGCAAGGGCGTGTCCATCGTGCCTGAACACCAGGAACTCACGACGCAACGCGCAGCGAACATGCTCGGCATTTCCCGCCCGTTCATGGTGCGGTTGCTGGAAGAAGACAAACTGCCGTTCCACATGGTGGGCTCCCACCGGCGCGTTTACCTTAAAGATTTGCTTGCCTACAAGGCGCGCCGGGACAAGGAACGTCACGCTTCGATTGTGCGAATGGCGCGCATGGAAGTGAAGGCGGGCACGTATGACAAGGTAGTACTCCCGAAAGGGGCCGTAGATCGGTAAGGAGATGACCGGTGAGCGAATCGCCATCCTCGACGCGTGTGTTCTCGTGCAAGCTCCTTTACGGGATACGCTGCTTCGGCTGGCCGAGCCGCCCGTTCTCTATGAACCACGCTGGTCCGACGAAATCATTACTGAGATGAAGCGCGCTCTCGAAAAACAGATCGGGTTGCCACCCGCGAAGACCGCATACCTGGAGCGGGAATTACGGCGTCACTTCGAGGATTCGTGGGTCACGGGGGTTGAGCGGCTAGTTCACAAAATGGCCAACGACCCCAAAGACCGGCACGTCCTCGCCGCCGCAGTTCAGGCGGGCGCGCAGTGGATCGTCACATTTAACAAGCGCCATTTTCCTCCGGTTTCAACGACGCCTTGGAACATCGTGGCCGTCGGACCAAGCGCGTTCTTGAGGAACTGTATCTCGCGGCTCCGGCAATCGTGATGGAAAAGATTCGTCAACAGGCCGCTGATCTTGACCGTACTCTTTCCGCACAGCTCACTGTGCTCGCCAAGGCCGTGCCGTCCTTCGTCGAGATCGTCAGGCGAGACTTGAAATAGAAGGGAGACTGAACCAGATGCCGCGAGCCTTCAAAGCTAGTGTAATGCGTCATAAAGAGAGCAACAAATAGAAAGAGGCGGTGTTTGTCATAGTAGGAGACAAAGACCGTGCGAGTTGCCCAACAGATTGCGCTCAACGAAGATCAACGGTCGCAGTTGCGGAATTTTGCTCGAGGGCGGAAGGTCCCCAAGCGGCTAGTCGAGCGGGCCAGCATCCTCTTATTGGCCGCTGAGGGTAAGCAAGACGTAACCATCGCCGAGGAGTTGGCCATTAGCCGCCACACAGTGGCGCGTTGGCGGCAGCGCTTTGTGGAGTTGGGCGTCGGCGGTTTGGAAAAAGATGCGCCGCGGCCTGGGCGCACACGTACGTTGAATCGCGAAGAGATTATTCGCAAGACCACGCAAGAAAAACCGGAAAATGCCACGCACTGGTCGACGCGCAGCATGGCTCGGGCGGTTGGCATCAGCGAAGCCAGCGTGCGCCGGGTGTGGCATGAGCACGGACTGAA
>JANXYJ010000009.1 GCA_025350105.1 Terriglobia bacterium
GCGCTTGCGGGAAATGGCTATGTTAGTGATTTTGCTGAGGAGCCCGCGATCAGTGCTCACCGCAGGACGCTGAATACCGGATCCTCACGCGAAAAACGCCAGTAAATCCAGTAAATCGGTCTTTTCAATGCACTTCGTGGAAGGGACAGATCAGGACGTCCCCTTTTCGCGCCCCCTTTCCCTACCTTTCATCTGCGCCTTTCGGCATCAATCAGCCTTCCGCGGAGGGCTAATCATCAGCGGCAGATGAATTGCCAAAGCCGCGAGCACGACTCTACCTATGTGGTCTTGATACACGATTAAAAGGCATATCAAAAACCCCGTCATCGCGCAAAACATGAGAGCCCAGCGTAGGTCAATTCTGAGAGCGTTGAACCGGCATACCGTCACGTACAGCCAACCACATGCCATTGCCAGGACGAGCAGTCCACTCCCAAGTGAGCCTTCCCTGAAGCGATATGCAAGGTATACCAAGAGCGGGAACCAAGAGCCGGACCACAAAAAGTAGTTAAACCCATTAATCTTCGGTAACACACTCATTTTCAGCTATGGTCTCCTGACTAGACTCATAGGGCTGGAATCAATCCAGCGCCAAGGACCGCACAAGTAGCGTGGAGAATCGCAGGGAGCTGTTCAAAGGTATATAGTGCTCCCTCGTGGCCACCGTTCCCCAGAGCCTGTGCCATGAGTTCA
The DNA here is from genome assembly GCA_025350105.1 of Terriglobia bacterium. Taxonomy (GTDB): domain Bacteria; phylum Acidobacteriota; class Terriglobia; order Bryobacterales; family Bryobacteraceae; genus Palsa-187. Next base: position 694 of record JANXYJ010000009.1, read on the forward strand.
GTCCCCACGCAGATGGAAGTGAAAGTTTCGTGCGCGACGCTGATCAACTCTACTGCCTCTGCTGAAAAGCCAAGCTTCGTAAGGCCCCATTCAAGAATGTTAGCTTGGCCGGTCGGGTCGATACGACCGACTGGATCCGCAGCAGAATACTCGAACAGATGGTGGGCGCCGAGGTAAACTGCCTTCGCCTTGACGGTAAGGCAGTCGCACGAGTCAGTCTCCCCACCTTCGTATTTGTCAGCCGTTAAGAACCTTCCCGTCCTCGGCACGTAATATCGCGCCCGCAGGTAGTAAATCCCAAGTCCAGCATCGAACTGCTCACCTCGATAGAGAACCTGGTTCACCGTCGAGCCAGTCTGCGCAACGGTGTTGCCGAAGGCGTCGTACGAATAGGTATCGGTGATTGCGCCGGTGGCGTTTAGCAACTCGCGCACGGAGCCGCCAGCGTCGTAGCCGTAGTAGCTGACCGAACCTGCTCGGTTTTGCGAAATACGCATCGTCCCATAAGTGAACTGCGCGGTTACCGAGCCGCCGACCACTTCCTCGGCCACTTGAGCGTAGTGCGTGGGGGTTTGGTCGTCGATCAGGTAGCGAACGACGGTGCCGGCTTGGGCCCGGCCGACTCGATTGCCGTCGCCGTCGTAGAGGATTTGCACACCAGTCGAAGTCGATATTAGACGGTCTTCAAATTCATAACCGTAGTTCACGCCGACGCTCGTCAACGTATTGCCGTTCGAATCATATGTATCGGCGGTCAAGCGGTCGTCGGCATCGTAAGAAACATTCTGCGACGGCAGCGGCGCGATGGTCGAGGTCAGGCCCAGGCGATTGCCGACCGGATCAAGAGTGTAGCTCAGCAGGCCATTTACAGAACTGCCGGAAACGGTCTCGGTCAGTAAGCGGTAGATGGGGTCATACGAATAGTTCGCTGCTCTACCGGAATTCTCGACGACGCTGAGCTTGTGGCTGGAGTCGCTGAAGGTTTGCGAGTAGCTGGCGAGCACCGTTCCGGCCTTCGCGACACTCAGCGCGGTGGCGCGGTCGCGGTTGTCGTAGGTGAAGGCGTGCTGGACGCCATTCGGATAAGCGAACGCGGCGAGTTGGTTCGTTTGATCGAACGAATAGTTGGTAACGCCATTTGTGCGCACGTCGGTCACGGATTGCAAGCGGTTGTCCGCATCCCAAGCATACTGCACACTCGGCCATTCACGTTCGAGGAAAGCACCGTAGAAACGTTGCTGGAAAGATCGTAGGTATAGGTTAAGGTCCCCTGTGGCGTGGCTTTGGTTAGCACTTGATCGCGATTCGAGTAAGTGTAATTCGTGGTTCCGCTGGGATCGATCAACGTCGCCCGCTTGCCGGTGGCGTTGTAAGTAAACGTGATCGGAGCGGCGGAGAAACTTGCGTCAGGGGTGCGGTTGAGTTGGCGGTTCAAATTGTCGTAGCCAAACGCGGTGGTCTTACCGTTGAAGTCGGTGCGGGTGGACAGGTTGCCTTCGAAATCGTAACTGTACTGTTCGAATTGACCTGCCGGCAAGGTACGCTGTGTGCGGCGATTCAGGTTGTCCCACGGACACCTCCTGTTTTGCATCGCAGCAGACCGGTCGATTCGATTGCGAGACGTAGCGGAAAAGGTTGGCAGCACAGAACGGGCGGCCCAACGCATTGTGGCGGATCTGATCGAAGGCGGTTACCTGGAGTCAACGAGGCAAGGCCGCCGCAACGTGTACGGCGTCAACGGTTCGCTGCCGCTACGCCATCCGATTGAAGAACAGAACCCAAGTGGCGGCGCTATTGGCGCTGATCCATCCGAGGTGCCGCCCCAGGTGCCGCCCCAGGCGCCGCAGCGCAACCAAGTAGCCATGGCAGCAATCGAAAAGGGAAAGTCTAGAGAAGTTTCCTGGGACGTCTGCGGCCAGGTTGGATAGGTGGCCGGGTGAGAAATTGACTGAACGGCACAGGGTTGAGCGACGTCGACACGGTGGTTGGTTGTCAATTTCGGGGCTAGCGCAGTTTCAGGATGGGCCACAGGCTGGCGAAGTCGTCGGTCCAGGTGATGACGGGCTGGTGGTTGGTGTTCCAGCCTGAAAACGTATCGCGGATTTTGGATTCGGCGAAAGTTTCGCGTTTTTCGGTGAGCAGGACCCAGCGCGAATTGCTTTCGCCGTTAGGGTTTTGATCGAGCAAATCCGGAGCGACGACCACCATGCGGGCTTGCCAGGCCAGGTGGCGGGCGAGGCCGCGGGCGATGGGTTCCAGATCGAGCGAGCGATTGGAGATGTGCAGCGCCAAAATGCCGCCGGGGGCGAGGCGGTCACGATAAAGATCGGCTGCTTCAGTGGTGAGCAGGTGCATGGGGATGGCGTCACCGGAAAACGCATCGACGGCGATGAGGTTGACATCGTGGCTGCGGCCGGATTTGCGTTCGGCCTCCATTTGCACGCGAGCGTCACCAAGAACCACTTCGGTGGAGGCTGGCGTGTCTTTCAGAAACGAAAAATATTGGTGCGCGATCTGGTTCACGCTGGGGTTGATTTCGTAAAAACGGTAAGTATCGCCACTGCGGCCCCAAGCGGCGAGAGTTCCCGCGCCGAGGCCAATGACGGCAATTTTTCGCGGATGAGGCAGGGCGGTGATGGCGAGGGCGGCTCCGCTGTGGGGACCGTAGTAGGTGGTGGTGAGATCGCGTTTGGCTGGCTCGTTCGTGACAAATTGTTGGCCGTGCTGAACGCGGCCATGGGTGAGTTCGCGGACGCGGCCGTTGACCGTATTCTTTTCAGAAACGCGCAAAATGCCATAAAAATTGCGGGTGCGGAGGAGGGTGGGTTGGTTGTTGTTCGGCGTGCTGTTGGGCGTGTCGTAGGTCATCACGACGATGGGCGTGGCCGCGCCGAACACCAACGCCATTAAGGGAACGCGGACAGAGAAATTTGCGCCGGTCCATTCAGAGAGGGCTCCGGTGCGGAGCCAGGCAAGGAAGCCGCAGATGCAGGCGCCGGCGAGACCGATCCAATATTCGTTGAACTGGGTGAAGATGCGAGGGGCGATGAGGGAGGCGAAGAGGCCGCCGAGGGCGCCACCGGCCGCGACGATCAAGTAGAACATGGTGAGGTAGGCGGGCTGGGGCCGGAGGAGGGCGAGTTCGCCGTGACAGAGCATGCAGACGGCGAAGAGCGCGGCGAGATACATCAACAGCTGGAGCCAGACGGGAAGCGCTTGGCCGGCGGCGTAGGCGAGTGGTGCGAGGACACCGGCGAGGACAGCGAAGGTTCCGCGGCGGTACCAGCGATCGCTTTCAAACGTAAGAATAAAGCTGAGCAGGTAAACGGCGAGCGGGGCGATCCAGAGAAACGGGATGACGGCGATCTCCTGGGTGATTTGGCTGGTGGTGCCGAGGAGGATGAGTGACGCGAAGGCGGCCAGGCCGAGCCAGAGGAGGATGTCTTGCCAGGGGGGGCGGTCGTAAATTTGCCGTTCTGGTTCACGTGTGTTGCGTTCGCCTGTAGGCTCACGTGTGTTGGGTTCGCCTGTAGGCTCACTCGTTTGCGCGGTTGGCAGCGTGATGGTTCCTATTTTCCAGGCCGTGTATCCGCAGGCGGCGGCGAAGGCGGCATAGAGGATGGACCACAAAAGAGTTTGCGTGCGCAGGCGCAGGAAGGGTTCGATCAACAACGGATAGCTGAAGAGGGCCAGAAAAGACGCGACGTTAGAAAGGGCGTAGAGGCGCCAGGGGGAGCCGCTTATGTTGGTTGCGGGCAGGGTCAAGTGAAACCAGCGCTGGAGAAGCGGGGTGGTGGCGGAGAGCAATAGATACGGGCCTCCGACGGTGGTGAGCAGCAGGAGCAAGATGCGGAGCGAAGGGTCAGCGGTGGAGGTGCCTTGCGAAAATACGCGCGGCGAAATAGGAAGAAATACCAGCGACAACAAGAGCAGGCCCAGATGAATTGAGGTTTGCGTCCTGAAGTTTTTTCGAGAGCCGAGCCAATGCGCATAGGCGTAGCCCAGCAGCAGCATGACTTGAAAGAAGAGCATGCAGGTGGTCCAGACGGCGGAACCGCCGCCGAACAAGGGCAAGGCGAAGCGGCCCATCATCGGCTGGACCAGGAAGAGGAGAAACGCGCTGAGAAAAATTACGGCTGGAAAAGGAATCGGCAATTCACGAATCTAGCATCTTTATTTCACGGCGCGCAAAACGGCACTTATTTGTTCGATGGCCCATTGGGTTTGATCTTCGGTGATGACGTAGGGCGGCATGAAGTACAGGACGTTGCCGAGCGGGCGCAGCAGCAGGCCGCGGTCCAGAAATGCGGCGGCAAGGCGGGGGCCGAGTTGGTCAAGATAGCCGGTGCCGTTCAACTCCAGAATTCCCACGCCGCCCAGGATGCGGACGTCTTCAACGATCTGGAGCTCGCGCAGCGGCGTGAGTTCGGCGAGCATGTGCTGTTCGAGACGGGCGACGGCGGCGAGGGCGTTGGTCTCCTCAAAAAGATCGAGACTGGCGATGGCCACGGCGCAGGCCAGAGGATTGGCGGTGTAGGAATGGCCGTGAAAGAAGGTCTTGGCGCGGTCGTCACTGAGGAACGCATTGTAGATGTTTTCGGTGGCTGCGGTGACACCCATGGGGAGATAGCCGGCGGTGAGGGCTTTCGAAAGACAGATGATGTCGGGGCTGATGCCTGCGTGTTGGCAAGCGAACATGCGGCCGGTGCGGCCGAAGCCGGTGAGGACTTCGTCGGCGATCATCAGGACGCCGTAGCGATCACACAACTGGCGGACGCCGGCAAGAAATTCGCGGGGCCAGACGATCATGCCGCCGGCGCCCTGCAGCATGGGTTCGACCAGAACCGCCGCGACCGTGTGGTTGTGGACGGCGAGTTGTTGCTCGAGACTGCTGAGGCAATCGATGTTGCAGGATGCACGATTCAGGCCGAGTGGACAGCGATGGCAATACGGCGCGTGGGCGCGGGTGACGGAAAACAGGAGCGGCGAGAAGGCGCGGGTGAAGAGGGAATCGGCACTGGCGGACATGGCTCCGACGGTGTCGCCATGATAGGCGTGATCGAGCGTGATGAGGCGGGTGCGCTGAATTTCGCCGCGATTGTGCCAATACTGCAGCGCCATTTTGATAGCGGCTTCGACGGCGGTGGAGCCGTTATCGGAATAGAAAATGCGGGTTAGGGCTGCTTGATCAGAGACAGGGAGAATGGCAATAAGGCGTTCGGCTAACTCGACGGCCGGGGCGTGGGTGCAGCCGGCAAATAGAACGTGTTCTATTTTCGCTGCCTGCGCCGCAAGGGCGGCGTTCAATTTGGGATGCGCGTGGCCGTGGATGTTCACCCACCAGGAGGAAATGCCGTCGAGGATTTTGCGCCCGTTCTCTTTATGTTCGGCCTCGGTGTAGAGAAAAACGCCTTCGCCGCGCGCGATGGGCAGGGGAGCGGGCGCGGTTTGCGCTTGGGTATAGGGATGCCAGATGTGGGCGCGATCACGATCGAGAAGGGTCATCGTAAGAATTCCAGGAGTTGATCTTGCGGGTCGAGACTGGTTTGAGCCCATGCGCTGAGTGTGAATGAGTTGAGTGGATGGAGCAGCGGCATTTCGCCGATCACCGGGACTTTTCCATACTGTTCAATGGCACGGCGGTTGTCTGCGTTGGGTTCGCCGATCAGCATCACACCGGCGATGGGCAGGCTGCGGGCGCGCAAAGCTTCGAGCGTAAGCAGCGTGTGATTGATGGTGCCGAGGGTGGAGCGCGCGACGATAAGGGCCGGCAGCTGCAGGCGTAGTATCAGGTGGATCATCAGATCACGTTCGTTGACGGGAACCAGAACGCCGCCGGCGCCTTCGACGATCAGGCTTTTGCCGTTGGGTGCCTGGATTGCGCGCAGGTCGATTCGAACACCCGCCTTTTGGGCGGCCAGGTGCGGAGAGACGGGTTCGCGGAGGCGGATGCCATGGTCAAGAATCCCGGCGTCTGCGCATTGAGCGAGGGCGCGGACGGAGCGGGTGTCATCATCATGTTCAATACCGGTTTGAATGGGCTTCCAAAAGCACAGGGACGGAACTTGTGCGCGATAGCGCAGCATGATTGCCGCGCTGGCGACGGTTTTACCAACGTTGGTATCGGTACCGGTGATGAAGAGGCCTGGCATGGTCAAAGCTTTCGCAACGCGGCGCAGAATTGATCCAGTTGCGCTTCCGTCAGCGCTTCATTCACGGAAATGCGCAGCCGCGCGGTGCCAGCGGGAACGGTGGGCGGACGGATGGCGCGGACGTCGAAGCCTTGCGCTTGCAGTTGTTCGGCGATGGCGGCGGTCTTTGCGTTTTCGCCGATGAGATACGGAATGATTTGCGAACGGCCCGCCTGTTGGAGTTTGTCGCGCAAGTAACGCGATCGGGCGAGGAGGCGATGGCGGCGGTCCGGCTCCGCGGCGATGATGTCGAGGCTGGCGTCCAGCGCGGCGGCCATGGCGGGAGGGGCAGCGGTCGAAAAAATGAATGGGCGGGCGCGTTGGATCAAATATTCGATGGTGGAATCGGCAGCGGCGACAAACGCGCCGCCTACGCCCAGCGCTTTGCCGGCGGGGTTGATGGAAGCAAAAACATTTTCAGCAATGCCCGTTTCTTCGATGAGGCCACTGCCGGTTTCACCATAGATGCCGACGGCGTGGGCTTCGTCGACGATCAGCGCGGTGTCGGTTTCGCGGCAGAGCTGGGCGTAGTCGCGAAGAGGGGCCTGGTCGCCATCCATGCTGAAGAGGGATTCGACGACCAGGAATTTTTGGTCTTTTTTTGGCAGATCTTTTTTCAAAAGATCTTTTTCTAACAGATCTTTTTTCAAAAGATCTTTAAGAGCCGCGATATCATTGTGGGGAAAGATGACGCGGCGGGCTTTGGACAGGCGCATGCCGTCGATCAAGCTGGCGTGATTGCGCTCGTCGGAAAAGATGACGTCACCGGCTTCGGGAAGTGTGGCCAGTACGGCCAGATTGGCCAGGTAGCCGCTGGAAAAAAACAAACTGCGCTGGGTTTGTTTGAAACGCGCGAACTTGTGTTCGATCCGGGTAAATTCGTCGCGGTGGCCGCGCAGCAGGCGGGAACCGGTGCTGCCTGTGCCGTTTTGCAACACCGCTTCGGCCATGCGCTGTTTGACTAAGGAATGCTGCGCGAGGCCCAGATAATCGTTCGAGGTCAGATCGATGCCCGCCGGAATGCGCAGGCTTCGCGTGAGGCTTTGTGATTGCAGAGCGCCGAGACGCGACTGGATGCGCGCGGTCATACTCTGGGTTGGCATGGCTAGACGGCCGCCAGCCGCATGCCCAGTTTGTCGAGCAGGCGCTGGTCCTGATCGGCTTCCGGATTCGGCGTCGTCAGCAGTTTGTCGCCAAGGAAAACGGAATTGGCGCCGGCAAGGAAACACAAAGCCTGGGCTTCGTCGGAAAGCGAAAGGCGCCCGGCGCTTAAACGAACAAAAGAGGCCGGCATCAGGATGCGGGCGGTGGCGATCATGCGGACCAGTTCCAGGGGATCTTCCGAATCCTGGTTTGCGAGCGGGGTGCCGGCGACGCGCACCAACATATTTACCGGCACGCTTTCGGGATGCGGGTTGAGGGAAGACAATTCGCGCAACAGGCCGTAACGTTCGCGCCGGCTTTCGCCCATACCGATGATGCCGCCGCAGCAAACCGTTACGCCGGAGTTGCGTACGTGTTGTAGCGTTTGCAGGCGTTCATCATAAGTACGCGTGCTGATGATTTCGCCGTAGAATTCCTGCGAGGTATCCAGGTTGTGATTGTAGGCGGTGAGGCCGGCATCGGCCAACGCCTGCGCCTGTTCGCGGGTCAACATACCGAGCGTGCAGCAGGCTTCCAGGCCGAGTTCGCGAACGCCGCGGACCATTTGCAACACGCGTTCAAACGGTTCGCCGGTGGGCACGTCGCGCCAGGCGGCCCCCATGCAAAAACGGGTGGCGCCTTGGGCTTTGGCTTGGCGCGCGGCGATCAAGGCGTCGTCCACGCTGAGTAAGGCTTCGCGTTCCACGTTGGTTTTATAGTGCGCCGATTGCGGGCAGTAGGCGCAATCTTCGGGGCAGCCGCCGGTTTTGATGGACAGCAGCATGCAGCCCTGCACCTGGTTGGCCGGATGGTGGGCGCGGTGGGCTTGCTGGGCGCGGAAAATCAGATCGGGCAGCGGCGAAGTGTAGATGGTCTCAATTTCCAGAAGGGTCCAGTTGTGGCGCAAATCAGGAGCGATGGCTTGAGGGAGTTTCAAAACACTAGTTTAGCGCCGTTTTGGAGGCTGTTGGTTAGCGAAACCGGCCAGCAATTCATCATTTTGTAATGAATTATTGATTTCAATTCGCTATGCTTAGATAAATCCATGTGCGATTGGGGGAGCAGGTAGGCAACTTTCTGTCCCGAGGTTAAAAAACTTATGAATCTAAACTCTATGAAGACAACTGCGCAAGTGTTTGCGCTATTTTGTTTGGCCAGCCTAACGGCTTTCGGTCAGGCGAGCGCTAATAAGGGCCAAATCTCCGGGACCGTTATCGATCCCTCACAGGCCGCGGTGGTGGGAGCGAAGGTCTCCATCAAGAACACCTCCACGGGTGCGTCTCGCGAAACCACCTCCGGAACGGGCGGGCGTTATGATGCCATTTTGCTGGACCCGGGCGTGTACCAAGTCACGGTGAATGCTGCCGGATTTGCACCGGCTGCTTTCAACGGCGTGGTGGTGAGCGTGGGTTCTTCCGTGGAACTGCCGGTGGCGCTGCAGGTGGGCACCACGGTGCAATCGGTGGACGTGGGCGAATCGTTGGTGCAACTGGATCCGAATCCCAGTTCGCTGGTCAATAACGCGGCCATCGAAAACCTGCCCATCAACGGGCGGCGCTTTCAGGACTTCGCTTCGCTGACACCGGCGGTGCAGATCGATCAGGCGCGCGGCTCCATCTCTTTCGCCGGACAGCGCGGCATTAACGGCAACGTGATGGTGGACGGCACCGATTACAACAACCCGTTTTTTGGCGGCACACGCGGAGGGGAGCGCTCCGGCTTTGTGTTCACGATTCCGCAAACCTCCATTCAGGAATTCCAGGCGGTGACGACGGGTTATGCGGCGGAGTATGGACGCTCCACCGGCGGCATTCTGAACGCGATTTCGAAGTCGGGCACCAACGCCCTGCACGGCGAGGCGTTTTATCAGATCCGGCACAAAGAGACGGGATTGCAGTCGCCGTTTTTGACGCAGAACTTAGAAACGCTGCAGCAGTTTGGCGGCGGCGCGGGCGGGACCATAAAGAAAGACAAGCTGTTCTGGTTCGCCGCGGCGGAAAGACAAGTATCGCGTTTGCCGCGCACGATTTTGTTTTCGAACCTGAGCGGCATTGCCGCGACGGCCAAGAACGCGGAAGCGATCAGCTTTTATCAGTCGCTGCAGCAACAGTTCAAGTCCACCAACGACGGATTGGCCACCACCGGCCGCCTGGATTACCAGATGACCAACGGAGACCGGCTGACATTGCGCCTGAATTTCAGCGATGCCAACGCGGACAATGCCATCACCACGGGCGCGGCGCTGCCCGCCGTGGATACCCGCGCGCTGAGTGGAACCGGCTCTGAGAAAGATCGGACGTTCACGGGTGTCGCGCAATACACCAAGATCCTGAGCGCCACGGTGGCCAATGATTTGCGCTTTTCCGGAACGCACGAATTGCGCCCGCGCACGTCGAATTCGTTGGCGCCCAACGTCACCAATGGTATCGGCAATTTTGGTGCGCGTAACTTTTTGCCCACCGTACAGGACGATACGCGTTACCAGATCAATGACGGGCTGACGTTTGCGCGCGGATCGCACACGTTTAAAGTAGGCGGCGACTATAACTATCTGACCACCTACCAGGCGTTCGGGTTCAATCAATTCGGAACTTTCAGCTTCTCCAACTCGAATGACTTCGCCAATATTCTGCAGTACATGACGGCAGCGACCGGCCAGAACCGCTTCGACAACACGGCGGTGCGGTATGCGTTCCAGATTGGCAATTTGCAGGCGGATTACCACATGCACCAGATTGCGTTTTACGCGCAGGATTTCTGGAAGCTGAACTCGCATTTCCAGATCAACTACGGCGTGCGCTGGGAAGGCCAAGTGAATCCCAAGGCGGACGGCAGCAACACGACGGTGGTGAGTGCGATTCAGGCGGCGGTGCTGCCATTGACGGGAAACAAGTACGACCCCACGGTGCTGAAGAACAACCTAAATCAGTGGATGCCGCGCTTTGGGTTTACTTATTCGCCGTTGGCCAATAACAAGCTAGTGGTGCGTGGGCACACGGGTTTATTCTACGCGGCCTCGCCCATGTTGATCTACGGCGGCAGCACCAACAACTTCCGCCTGCCACCCGGTGACGTCAGCTTTACCTACATTCCCACCGCCACCGGGCCAACGGTGTATCAACTTTTTAAGGGTGCGGGGGTGGACTTGAACACGGCCAAGCTGGATGCGCTACCGATTCTCACCGCTTCGCAGGTAACCAACTCCATTGCAGGGCTGACTGGGGTCACGCCTAATCCCTTCCTGCAGGCGGCTTTCACTGGCGTCGCCAACGACTACAAGAACCCGCGGGCATTTCAAGCCGGCTTTGGCGTGGAAAACGAAATCGCCAAGGGCTGGCTGGTGAGCGGGCAGTTTAACTACATCAACACAGTCCACTTGGAGCGTAATCGGGATTACAACCTGCCGATTCCCGTATTGCGCGCGATCGACGGGCGCTACATTTTTACCCGCGGGAACCGTCCGTTGCCGCAGTACTCCACCATTACGTTGCGCGACAGTTCAGCGCGCTCGCTGTATCGCGGCGGGACTTTTAGTACGCGTTATACGGCCAATAAGAAATTGCAGTTGGGCGTTCAATATACGTTGGCGCAAAGCTACTCCGACGATGACAACGAACGCTCCGCTGGCGGATTCACCTACGATAATCCGTTCAATATGCAGCTGGAATATGGCTATTCCAACCTGGACATCCGGCACAACTTCTCCACCTATGCGGTGGGCAACCTGCCGTTCGGAATTGATCTGTCGGGCATCTTCCGGGTGAACAGCGGCCAACCGATTGATCCGGTGACCAGCTCCGATATCAACACCGACGGATCCAGCTCGGACCGCGCCTATCAGGCGGTGGGCGTGCCGTTCGGGCGCAATTCTTTCCGCAACAACGGCTTCAAAACCGTGGACATCCGCTTTCTGAAGAACTTCAAGTTGAGCGAACGGGCCAAGCTGCAGTTTTCCACGGAAATATTCAATCTGTTCAACTTCAAGAACGTGGTTTTCGCGGGCAGCAATTTAACCTACGGCCAAGGCATAAGCCCGACAACCGGCGCGGTGGTGCCAGCGAACGCAACCTTCATGCTGCTGAAGAACGCGGACGGCACGTATAATCGCAACAACAACCAGTTGGGCACTCCGTTCCAGGCTCAGTTCGGTTTGCGGCTATTTTTCTAGGCTGGAAGTGGGTTGTTTGAACGGCGCCCCGGAGCGGCACAGTCTGAAGCTGACTGCCGACCGGGGCGTTCTTTTTTTGCTTGTGATGTAATAGGCTCCATGCGCCGCCATCTTTTATGCATTGCAATCGCCTGTTTGTCGGTACACGCCCAGTGGTTGAATAGCCCCACTCCGGGGGCTCCGCGGACCGCTGGCGGCAAGGTGAATATGACCGGGCCAGTGAATGGCGTGAACGGCAAGCCCGATCTTTCCGGCGTCTGGCAAGTGCAGGCGGAGCCGCGCGGGCCGGGCCTGTTTGGGTTAGGCGAATCGCCCAACTCCAAATATTTTCGCGACGTGCTTGCCGATTTCAAGCGCGGTGAAGAGCCGCTGACGGCAGCGGGACAGGAACTGCTGCGCCAGCACCGGCAGCCGGGTGTGGTGGGCCCCAGTCTGATCTGTCTGCCCGACGGTGTGCCGCACGCGGATCTGCTGCCGGAGCCGTTCAAGATCATTCAAACGCCGATAGAAATCCTGTTTCTGTATGAAGTGGAGACCATGTTCCGACAGATCTTTGTCGACGGGCGCAAGCTTCCCGCCGATCCATCGCCCACGTGGCTGGGCTATTCCGTGGGCAAGTGGGATGGCGATACGCTTGTGGTGGACAGCATAGGATTCAACGACCAGAGCTGGTTGGATGCCGGCGGCCATGGCCATAGCGAAGATCTGCGGGTTGAAGAGCGTTTTCATCGCCGTGATTTCGGCCACATGGACGTAACCGTGACCATGACCGATCCGAAGATTTTCACGAAGCCAGTGACGATGAGCTTCGTGGAGGAACTGCTGGCGGACACGGATGTTTTCGAGCACGTCTGCTATGAGAATGAAAAGGACGCGGGGCATTTGCCGGGGCGCAAGTAAGCGCCGGCGGATTTAAGCTGCTCTCACCAGTGGCACCAGTTGCTGCAAACGGCGGTCGCGCAACCACAGGCCGCCCCATAACAGTGCGGCGATCAAAACCGGGAACAGTTCATTGAATAGAACGGCGGACATGCGAAGGTGGGTGGCGACGGCGCCGCCCAGATAGCCGGTAAGCAAAATAGCGCCGAGGATGGCTGTGCGCGGCCAAATATAGAGCAAAGTGCTGGCCAGCAACAGCAGGCCGATGCCAACGATGGAAGATTCGGGGTAGCCTAATTGCACCGTCGCCTCCACTACTTGTTTTGGCTTGATCCATTTCATCACGCCATCGGCGAGAAGGAAAAGAACTGGCAGCCCACTCATGATTCGGCTGGCCCAGACTCGACTGGCGGAGGTTGGCAGGTTGTTGGGCGGCATTGGCTTTATATTATGATGCACCCTGATCAACTTTAGTGAATCTGGACCAGCCGTAAGGTAGGCGGCACATCAACGTGGAAAGCGGGGAAGTACGGAGCCACCCAGGTACCCGCCTTCGGTACCGACGCGTCTTTTCATTGCAAGACCAAAAACCCTATAATTACCTTACTAAGCTCTTGAATCGGAGGAATACCCAATGCGCGGAAGGCTCTTGACACTCGTTTTGTTCGCGGCCGAGATGGTCTCGTTGTCCGGCCAATCGATCACTACGATTGCCGGAAACGGGACCGCAGGATTTTCTGGTGACGGCGGACCAGCCACCCAAGCTATGGTCAACCGCGTGGTTGGCCTGGCAACAGATTCGGCGGGAAACGTCTACCTGGCCGAGCAAAACGGTAATCGTATCCGCAAGGTGAGCACGGCCGGGGTGATCACGACAGTGGCGGGAACGGGTACCGCCGGGTTCAGCGGCGATGGCGGACAGGCGGCGCAAGCGCAACTGAACGGGCCGACGGGGGTGTGCGTGGCACCTTCGGGCACTATCTACGTAAACGATCTGGGCAATTTGCGGGTGCGCGCGATCTCAATCGCAGGCATCATTACGACGGTGGCGGGAAGCGGATCTTCCGGCAGCAGCGGAGATGGAGGCGCGGCGACGGCGGCGGCGATGACCATTCCCATCCGTTGCGCGGTGGACAAGAACGGCAACCTGTTGATTGCCGATCAGGGAGCTCACCGGATTCGCAAAGTGGACGGGAGTGGCATCATCAGTACCTACGCGGGCACCGGTGCGCAAGGTTTTTCTGGCGACGGAGGAGCGGCAACGGCGGCGCAGATGAACAATCCGACGTGGGTGATGACGGATGCGTCCGGGAACCTGTATGTGTCGGACCAGTTTAACCAAAGGGTCCGCGTGATCAACTCCGCAGGAACGATTTCGACGGTAGCCGGCAACGGAACCGCCGGCTTTTCGGGTGACGGGGGAGCGGCGGCATCGGCCAGTTTGAACTTTCCGGGCGGGTTGGCGCTGGACTCAACCGGCGCGTTATTTATTTCCGACACACCCAATCAAAGGATCCGGAAAGTGAGCGGAGGCACCATTACGACGGTGGCGGGAAATGGCACGGCTGGTTTTTCGGGAGACGGCGGCGCGCCCCTGCAGGCGCAATTGAATGGCGCGTTTCCGTTGACGATGGATGGCTCCGGC
>JANXYJ010000145.1 GCA_025350105.1 Terriglobia bacterium
CGCGGCCTGCTTGCGCTGGTGCCGGTGATGCGCGCCATGGCCTTGCTGATGCGGCCTTTGACGTGGGGCTTGAATTTCTTGCAATCGCTGTTTGACCTGGGTGTGGACCACGGTTCTGGTGAACAACCCACCCAGGAAGAACACATTGAAGCGCTGATTTCCGCCGGCGAAGAGGAAGGCCTGATTGAAAAGGGCGACCGCGAACTGATTCAGTCGGTAGTGGCCTTCAACGACAAGACCGTTCGTGAAGTGATGATGCCGCGGCCGCGCGTGGTGGCCATCAAGCAGCACGACAGTCTGGAAACATTGCGCGAATTGGTGATCAACGAACAGTATTCGCGCATCCCGGTTTTTCAGGACAACATTGATCAAATTGTGGGCTTTGTGCACGTGCGCGACATGTTTGAACTGGACGACGAACATCGCGCGCAAAAAAAAGTGAGCGACATTCTGCGCCCCATCCGTGCCGTGCCCGAGACCAAGCCGGTGAACGACCTGTTGCGCGATATGCAGGAAGAGGGCGCGCACATGGCCGTCGTCGTCGACGAGTATGGCGCCACCGCCGGCATCGTCACCATGGAAGATATGGTGGAAGAAATTCTGGGCGAGATTCACGATGAACACGAACCCGAACGCGACTTCCACAAAGAACCCGACGGCAGCTATATCGTCTCTGGTAGCTTTGATCTGGGGCGTTTGGCGGACCTGCTGGATTTTTCACCCGAGCAAGACACGGAATCGACAACCGTGGGCGGCCTGGTAAGCGAGTGGTTGGGCCACGTACCGGCGCCCGGGGAAGAAACCAAGCGCGACGGCATTTGCATCAAAGTGTTGGCCGCCAACGACAGGCGCGTGGATCAAGTGCGCGTAGCGAAGGACGTAGAGACTCATAGTGACAGCAGTCAAAAGAGCTAAAAAACCCAAGCACCGCGCCGGATTCGTGGCCATTTTGGGCCGCCCCAACGCGGGCAAATCCACATTACTCAATCAGTTGCTGGGAACGAAGTTAGCGATTGTTGCTTCGAAACCGCAAACCACGCGGACGGCGATTCAGGGCGTGCTGACGCTGCCCGAGGCGCAAATTGCGTTCATCGACACGCCGGGCATTCACAAATCGACAACGCTATTGAACCGCCGCATGATGCACGAAGTGCGCGCGGCGGCGGATGCGCCCGACGTCGCTTTGTTTGTGATTGATGTGCTGGCGCCGTTTTCCGAAGAAGATGCCGAGGCAGTCGATCTGGCCAAGAAAATCCACGCGCCGGTGATCGCCGTGATCAACAAGATCGATTGGCTGGACAAGAAGCCCAAGATTTTGGACGTGATCGAAAAGTACCGGCCCTTGCACGAGTTCGCGGCGTATGTGCCGGTGTCCGGAAAAACCGGCGACGGTTTAGACGCGCTGCTGAAAGAAATCGTGCAACGCCTGCCGGTGGGCAAGGCTTTATTTCCACCGGATTATTTAACCGATCAACCACAACGATTCTTGGCGGCTGAGGTAATCCGCGAAAAGGTGCTGCATCACACGGCGAAAGAAGTGCCGCACGCGGTGGCCGTCGTCATCGATTCGTGGGAGGAAGCCGATCCCAAGGGACTGCTGCGCATCTCGGCCACTATATATGTTGAGCGCGACGGGCAAAAAGCCATCCTGATCGGCGCCGGTGGAGCGATGCTCAAAAAGATTGGCACGCTAGCGCGGCTGGAATTGCAAAAGTTGATGGACCGCAAAATCTTTCTGCAGACGTTCGTGAAAGTCCGCGGCGGGTGGCGGGAAGATCCGTCGTTCTTGGGGGCGGTGGATTGGAAGACGGAATAGAACGCACAACCCTCATGGCATACTAAGGAGCAATGCGCGCCAAGTCTTCAGTTGTGGATACGGGAATAATCTACTGCGGCGATTGTTTCGACCAACTGGGGCACACAAAAGTGTGGCTTGTCCGAAATCGGCAGCTTCTTGCGCAAAAGCGGTCGCGTGATTGTCGCTCTGACTGTTCGCGAAATCCTGGATGACCAAATTGCTCATAAGCTAGTTTAAGGACCCCATCATGCTCACCCCAACCCTTCTCAAGTGGAACGACATCATCGCTTTCGCCAAAAAAGGCAACCCCACACCGGACCGTAAGGTCACCAAGACCGATGCTGAATGGCGTGCGCAGCTAAGCGCCGAGGAATACCACGTCGCCCGCCAGGCGGGCACGGAGCGGGCATTCAGTTCAGAAATGTGCAGCCTGCTTGAGCCCGGCATCTACGCTTGCCTGTGTTGCGATACGGTGTTGTTCGATGCGTCGGAAAAATTTGAATCCGGCACCGGCTGGCCCTCCTTCACGCAGCCGGTGAAGCCCAACGTCATCGCCTACAACCTGGACGAAAGCTACGGCATGCAACGCGTGGAAACGGTTTGCAATACTTGCGACGCACACCTGGGTCACGTGTTTCCCGACGGCCCCAAACCCAGCGGTTTGCGCTATTGCATGAACGCGGTGGCCCTGAAGAAAGTGAAGCAGTAGCTTTACTTTGACTCCGGGCGGATAAACCGCGCATCATCCAGCGCCACATCTTCCTGAATCTTCTGTACGCGAATGGTCGAGTGCGTGGTTAGCTCCGTGCGCGGACCCGCGGGCTCCATGCGGATGGTGTATGGATACTTTACGCCGTGTCCCGCATCGCGATAGTCCGCATAATCCACTTGAAACGGGCTATCGCCTGATGCCGTCGGAACTACCGTCGCGCGGCGAAGCAGGAACCCGGTTTTGCTATCGAAATAGAGGCGAATGGGCACCCCAGGCGCAAACGTTCCCGCCACCACATAGGCATCGGCGGAGCCAACTTTCTCCACGCCTTCCACTTTCAACTCGCCGTATTCTTTTGCTAAATTCAGCGGTTCGTAGAAGTCCGCGGCGCGGCGTTCGCGCAACTGTTCCAGCTCTACCGGCATATTCACTTTGCCTTTGGCGTCCTGCGTCCACGCGGTCTTGCCATCGAATCCGTTGGGCAACGTACCCTGATTCGTCTTCGCGGTCCGTAACAACAAATTCGGTACCTTCTGATTGATTTCGATTTGCGCCGCCAACGGAATCACGCCGCCAGGCCCAGTGGGAACGTTCTGCTGGGCGGTGATGCTGCGGGTAGTGATCTTACGGATATTCTGCTCGCCACCGAGCGCGGTTACGTATTTCGCCAATACTTCCGCCGCCGTTGGCAACCCGCTCAGCGGCTTTTTCTCTTTTAGATCATCCGGCCTCGGCAGCGTCGGCACATTCACGGGAATCGCATGGCCCTGGTGGCAGGTATAACAAGTGACCACCTGCTTGCCTTCGAACGATTTTTGATTCAATTCCGCCGTCATGGTGATCATGGCGCGGGCCACGTCTTTCTTCTTTACGTTGTCGCTGACGAAGTCGCGCTCCACGTGGCAGTATTCGCAGTTCACTGCCAGCGCGCCTGAAATCAGGTGCATGCCCTGATTGAAGCTATCGGCGGAGGTGCCATTCAAAACCTTGATGTTCTTGTATGCTTGCTCGGCGGTGCGCGGCGCCTGCGCGACAGCAGGCCTGATCATCACCAGGAAACTAGCCGCACACAATGCCAATAGGAAGGGGCGATTCACGGCTCATCGTATCATAAACATTAGCGTTCACATTCGCTTTACCACATTGCATGTCAACCACTACGAATCTGGTCCGCTGGTTTGTTAATTCCATCGCGGATCGCGGCCGTTCGTTCCTGAATCACCCATCGCGCTCGTCGCTTGAAAGGCTGTGTGCGGACCTGGTTTCCGAACGCGGCGAAGCTTCCGGCATGGCCATTGCCATGGAGGTTACCAGCCGTTACGCTGGCTTCAGTGATGGCGAAAAACTTAACTTTTTCAAACAACTTTTGGGCAGCGAATGGCTGGCTGATCCGAAAGAAATATTAAGGCTCGCCCAGGCGTATCACGATCATCCCGGTCCCGTGGAGTTGGCCAACCTATTTCCCGTGGCCGAGCCGCGCCGCCAGGAACTGTTTCGCCGCATCAATATGAGCCCGCACGGCACCGAAGCCATTGTCGGCATGCGTCACGATTTGTTGCGCCTGTTGCCCAAGAACCCGGATCTGGAGGCCATCAACACGGATCTGCTGCATCTTTTAAGTTCCTGGTTCAATCGCGGATTTCTGGAATTGCGGCGCATCGATTGGCGTACGCCCGCACTGGTGCTGGAAAAACTGATCACCTATGAAGCGGTGCACGAGATCCAGGGCTGGCCCGATTTGCGCCGCCGCCTGGAACGGGACCGCCGCTGTTTCGCGTTCTTTCACGCTGCCTTGCCGGATGAACCGTTGATTTTCGTGGAAGTGGCGCTTACCGAAGGCATGGCCAGCGCTATTCAACCCTTGATTGACTTGAGCAGAAAACCGGACGAGGTCTCCAAAGCCGATACGGCGGTGTTCTATTCCATCAGCAATTGTTTGGAAGGGCTGCGCAATATTTCGTTCGGGGCGTTTCTGATCAAACAAGTGGTTCACGAACTGCAAACGGAGCTACCCAGCTTGAAAAACTTCGTGACGCTTTCGCCCATTCCGCGCTTTCGCGAATGGTTAGGCTCACAAAAGCTAAACCTGCAAAAACCCTTGCTGGACGGGCTGCCGGACTTGGGCTCGGTTGCGAAAGCCGCGGTTAGCACGGCCGGGGGCAAGCCCAGAACCCTGCCGAATGAGGCTTTGCTGCGGGCTTGTGCGCAATATCTCACCACCCGCCGCAAGGACGGCCGCGCCTTTGATCCGGTGGCGGCTTTTCATCTGAGCAACGGCGCCTCGATTGAGCGCCTGAATTGGATGGGCGATGTTTCCGATAAAGGCTTGCGCCAGTCGCATGGCTTGATGGTGAACTACGCCTATCGTCCCGCGCGCATTGAACGCAATCACGAACAGTACGCCAAGTTGGGCAAGTTCGCCATGTCGGACGAAGTAAGTGCGCTGCTGGAACCGGTGAAGAAAAAGGCGCCCTAAAGTTTCTTCTTGCGCCGCTTAAAGAAAATTTCGCGCGCGGCGCTGGAGGTGCCGATGATGACCAGAAACAGCGCCAACAGCGACATCAGCGTGGCCACCGTGCCAACCACAAAGTAGTCCATCGACTTCAGCGGGCCGGGCATCAACTGCAGCAGAATCGCCGTTGTTACCACGAAAACGCAGAGGGTCGCCAGCACTAGCAACAAAGGCCGTGGCATTAATCGTACTTCTCGCTTCGGATTTGTTTGCGATCGTAACCCATATTCTTCAGAAGATTCCGCACTTCATCCACCATGGCTTTCATGCCGCACAGATAAACGTCCAAATCCAAATTTACCGCGCCTGAACCCGTCGCTACGGCTTCCAGTAAGTGCGCTTGCACGCGCCCTGTGCGGCCGGTCCACTGCGGACTTGGCTGGGTTAGCGTCGGCCAGAAGCGAAACTGCGAGAAGTTTTTAGCCAACTCCTGAAACTCCGCGCTGTATAAAAGATGAGACGGATAGCGTACGCCGAAGATCAACGTAATACGCGGTTGCCGGGTTGCGTTCAGCGCCGCCGGCAACATGGAGCGAAACGGCGCAATGCCGGTTCCCGTCGCGATGAAAACGGACTCGCGCCCCTCATCGAATAGTGCCTCCCGCAAAACAAATCCGCCCAGCGGCGGCCGCATTTCCACCGCGTCGCCCGGCGTCATGGAAAACAAATAGGGCGAAAACACTCCGTCTTCAACCCGATTTAAACACAGCTCGAAGGTATTGTTTTGCCGCGGTGGCGAGGCGATGGAGTACGCCCGCGTAATGGCCTTGCCCTTGAGCATGGCCGACAGCGAGACAAATTGGCCCGGCACAAATTCCAAGCGCTGCAGCTCCGGTACCCGGAACACAAAGTGCCGCACGCCTGGTGCGATGTCGGCGAATTCAACCAGCTCGGCGCGCACTCGCGTCCTCGATTACGTCCGCCAAAGCCTCTTGCGCCCGTCCTAGCAACGCTTCCACCATGGCCGGATGTCCATCGAGTGGCGGCGTCACTTCGATGGTCAAGCCTGGATGGGCGGCCCGCGCCACCTCCGCCAGCCGCGGCAGGTCTTGTTTCAAGTGTTTGCCCAAAGTAAGAAAGTAGGGGACCACAACCACGCGTTTGGCGCTGCGCCGCACCAGCGAGTTCACCGCGCCGTCCAAATCCGGCTGGCCAAATTCCAAAAACGCGGTTTCCACCAGAGTGTATCCACCGCGCGCGGCCATGGAGCGCGCCACCATGCGCACCGCTTCATTCGCGGACTCCACGCTGGAGCCGTGGCCGAACACGATAATGCCGGTTGAATTCACAAAATCTTGGCTCATAGAATCTTGGTTTGTAAAATCGTCGTTTGTAAAATCGTCGTTTATAAAATCGTCGTTTATAAAATCAAAGACGGCGCCGCCGCATTTTCTCGGTCCGGAATCGCCGGGCCCGTGATGTAGTTGGCCAGGAAATCGCGAAAGGCCCGGCCGCGCCGCCGCCCGTTGTTGTACTGCATTTGCAGCCGCTGCAAAAACACCAGTGTTCCCAAAATGTCTTTGTTGCGCAAGTGTTGCGCGCCGGCTGGCAGGATGGCCGCCTGCAATTGCGGATTCTCCAGCAAGGCCTTGCGCAGTTGCTCCAAACCCTCGCGCATTTTTTCCTGAATGGCCGCCGCGTAGGGATTGGCCGGGCGCGTTTCATAGATCAAGCCGGATTCCATGGTGCGATAGGTCTGCACCATCGCCTCCAGCGCCTCCGCCGCATCGGAATCGACGGCCCTGTCGTTCCCCAAGGTGCCTTCCATCGCCTGCTTCAGCGCCAAGCCCAGCGTGAAAATCAGGGCCTCGTTGCTGCGGATAAAATCCTCGCTCAGCTGGATGTCTTTGTGTGGAATCTGCTCCATCTGAATGGGCGGCGGAACTTCGTGCAGACGGGCATCGCGCAAATATTCGCACGTGGCCGGACAATCGATGGAGTTTTCGCGCTCCGCTCCACAACAAGGGGCGCAGATTTCGCCACCAACACCGCCACCAACACCATGGTCAAGCCCATCGCCAAGACCGGGACAATGCCAGCGTCCACGCCGTTTGTCGCAAATGCTACAGGGGGAGTTCACCAGTGGGGCCTTCGCCTTTCATCGTAACATTCGCCGCCCCGGACATTCGCAAAATACACGTCCATCTTGGCGTGAAAATCGCTATCATCAGAGCATGGCGCGGTGGGATCTCTACGTGAAAGTGGAACTGGATTTGGGTGAGGATGAAAAGCCGGAGCGCACGGCCGCGGAAATCTGCCGCATGATTCGCAAACTCTATGGCGTGCGCACGGCAGAAGTTTCCAGCCTGATTGAGCGCGATCCCAAAAACAACTCGTGAAACATTTCCGCCCGTGTGCGCATCTAGTAAGTGCGTGCATTTTGTTGCATAGACGAAAACTTGCTGGAGTACCATCCACCTGAATTACCATCCCCAAAGGAGCAACCTTCCATGAAACCATTGAGCATTCGTTTAGGTCACCTTCGTTTCGGCGCGTGCCTGTTGATGGGCTCCGCCCTGTTGTCCGCCGCCTCCGACGCGCCGGCACGCCTGCAGGCCGCCGCCACGGCGTTTAGAGAAGTGATGAGCATTCCCGACAAATCCATTCCGCAAGAGCTGCTGAATAAGGCCGAGTGCGTGGTGATTGTGCCGGACCTGAAAAAGGGCGCGTTCATTTTGGGCGGCAAATATGGCAAAGGCTTTTTCTCCTGCCGCAAGAAGAACGGCGCTGGCTGGTCGGCCCCAGGGTCTGTGCGTATTGAGGGCGGCAGCGTCGGTTGGCAGGTGGGCGGCACGGAAATGGACGTTTTTATGTTGGTGATGAACGAACACGGCGCCGACCGTCTGCTGGGCGATAAGTTCACCCTGGGCGGCGATGCCACGGCGGCGTTAGGCCCGGTGGGCCGCACCACTGAGGCGCAAACCGACGCTCGCATGACGGCTGAAATCCTCACCTGGTCCCGCGCACGCGGCTTGTTTGCTGGCATCGCCTTGAACGGTTCCACTCTACGGGAAGACAAGGATTGGAACATGGACCTGTACGGTAAAACGCTCACCAACCGCGAAATCATCACCGGCGATGTGGCCAGCCCCAAAGCCGCGGCCGCATTGATGATGGAATTGGACCGCTATTCCAGCCGGAAATAGCGTTGTGAAATAGATCACCCTCGTTTTGCGTCAGTCAGGTAGACGCGAAGCGAGGGTTTTGTTTTGTCCAAACCAAAATCCGCCCATCCGGAATATAAACGGCACCCCCCCGAAACCCCGCCATAGTTTGCAACGTCCTTGTAAAACCGGCTGGACCCAAAGCGGCCCCTATCATAATGAAGGCGACGCGCACATCGTTACCCTGCAGGCCGGTAACTCCGTCTACACTCTTTATGAAAAGCGCGCCTGGAACAGTTGGTGCCTGCTGGTGGCCGGTGATACCGTCAAGTACGCCGTGGAAGATCACACCGTTTCTTTACTTGATTCCACCGGCGCCAAATGTAAATTCGCGGTGGTGAGTCCTGTAGCCCAAAGATCCGCAGTGGGGAAATAGGGATCGCCGCAGGCCTGTTTTAGGGGCAGCCTGCAACCTGAATGCTACACTGAAACTGAAGCTGCAAAACGGCGAAACTGAACTGTAAAAATTCCCCATGACATATGACGTGATCGTACTCGGGAGCGGACCCGGGGGCTACTCGGCGGCCATCCGCGCCGGACAATACGGCCTGAAAGTGGCCATCATCGAAAAGGATTTGAAGCTGGGCGGCACCTGCCTGCACGTGGGCTGCATCCCCACAAAAGCGTTTCTGCACACGGCGGATGTGTGGGAGAAATTCCAGCATTCCATCGACGAAGGCATCCACTGCGACAACGCCCGCCTGGACTTCCCGCTGGTAGGCGACCGCAAAAACAAAATCGTCAGCAAGCACGCCAAAGGCGTAGAGTTTCTGATGAAGAAGAACAAGGTGGACGTCATTAAAGGATATGGACGTCTGGCCGGTGCTGGCAAGGTCGAGGTGACCTCTGGCGATGCGAAACAGATTGTTGAAGCCAAAAACATTGTGCTGGCCACTGGCTCGGAAGCGCGTATGCTGCCTGGCTTACAACCCGACGCCAAGCGCATTCTTACCAACATCGAAATTTTGAATCTGACCGAAGTCCCGAAAACCCTGGCGATTTTGGGTGCGGGCGCGGTGGGCGTGGAATTCGCGTCGTGCTTTCATCGCTTCGGTTCTAAAGTCACGGTTTACGAAATGCTGCCGCGCATAGTCGCAGTGGAAGACGAAGAAGTTTCCAAGGAACTGGAACGCTACTTCAAAAAAACTGGCATTCGCGTGGAGACCGGCGCGAAAGTCAGTAACATCAGCAAGACCGACACCGGTGTGCGCTTTACCACCACCCTGGCCAACGGCAAAGAAGAAATCGTGGAAGCTGAAGCCCTGCTGATCGCCATCGGCCGCAAACCCAATACCGAAAACATCGGCCTGGAAGGCACCAAAATTCAACTGGACCGCGGCTTCATTAAAGTGGATCCGTTTCAGCGCACGGGCGAACCCGGCGTCTATGCAATTGGCGATGTCGTCGCGGGTACGCCACAATTGGCACATGTGGCCACGGCCGAAGGCATGGTCGCCATCGCGCACATTGCAGGCCTGGCGGTTACGCCGATAAACAAGAATCGCATTCCCGGCGCCACCTACACGGAACCCGGCATCGGCAGCGTGGGCCTGACCGAAGCGCAAGCGCGCGCAGCGGGCTACGACGTCAAGGTGGGCAAATTCCCCTTCGCCGCCAACAGCAAGGCCAGCATTTTGGGCATGCACGACGGCTTTGTGAAAATTGTCACCGATCAAACTTACGGCGAAATTCTGGGCGTACACATCATTGGTCCTGAGGCGTTTGAACTGATTGGCGAAGGCGTGCTGGCCATGGAAGCCGAAGCCACGGTGGAAACTTTACTGCACACCATCCACGCCCACCCGACCATTTACGAGGCCGTGGGCGAAGCCTTCAACGCAGTTTATGGAATGGCGATTAATGCCTGATGCTGCTGTAGCGGAGGTCGCGACGGTGCCTCTTCCCCCGCCGGCAGTTGCCGGCTTAGTAAACGTGACCCCGCCGGCAGTTGCTGGCTTAGTAATATGTGACCTGGGCCGCATGCGCTACGCCGACGCCTTTGCGCTGCAGCAGGATTACGTTGCCCGCCGCAAGCGCGGCGAAATTGGCGATCACTTGCTGTTCGTCGAACACCCGCACGTGATCACCATGGGGCGCAATAGTCACATGGAAAATGTTTTGGCCTCGCCCGAAGTGCTGGCACGCACGGGCATCGAATTTCAGGAAACCGACCGCGGCGGCGACGTCACTTATCACGGCCCCGGACAGCTGGTCGGCTATCCCATTCTCGATTTGCGAGAATGGAAGCGGGACGTGCTGGCGTACGTCCGTGGCATTGAACAGGTCTTGATCGACACGCTGGCCGCTTTCCAGGTTGAGGCGGACCGCGTGGCCGGCGCCACCGGCGTATGGACCAGTAAAGGCAAGGTGGCGGCCATCGGCGTACACATCAGCCGTTGGGTGACCTCGCACGGATTTGCGTTGAACGTCACGACGGATTTGAATTACTTCCGCTACATTGTGCCGTGCGGGTTGGCCAAGCCGGTGACGTCGCTGGAAGCGCTGGGCGTGAAAGCCAGCCGCCAGGAAGTGCAACAGATTTTGGCGCGAAACTTTTCGCGCGTTTTTGGCCGCCAAATGGTGCCGTAACTGCTTTTGTTCAGCGGACAACCCAGGCGGGAGTGGAGAGAATATGATCGATGTCGTAATGCCCCAGATGGGCGAAAGCATTGTTGAAGGCACCTTGACCAAGTGGCTGAAAAAGCCCGGCGACCGCGTAGAACGCGACGAGCCCCTTTTCGAAATCTCCACCGATAAAGTGGACACCGAAATTCCGTCGCCCGCCGCCGGCACCATGGGCGAGATCCTGGTGCAGGAAGGCACCACTGTCGGGGTGAACACCATCGTGGGCCGTATCAGCGATGGCAGTGCCAACGGAGCGTCGGCGCCGGCTGTTGCCGCACCGGCACCCATCGCAGCCCCGGTGCCTGTTCCCCAGCCTGCGCCTGCCGCACCGGCATCCGTCACCCAACCGGTGACCCAGCCCGTAATAGTGACCGGGCACATGCTCCCGCAACCGACGATGGAAGAAGAAGCCGCGCCGCTCTCACCGCTGGTGCGCAAAATGGCCCGCGAAAACAACATCGATCTATCGCACGTGAAGGGCACCGGAGCCGGAAACCGCATCACCAAGCAGGATCTGGAGGCGCACTTGGCGCGCGGGACGCAAGCAGCGCCCGCAGCCGCTCCGGCACCAACACCAACACAAGCCGCTGCTCCGGCACCAGCGGCCGCGCCGCAGCAAGTCCAGCAGTATGTCGCGCCGCCACCGCCTCCTGCTGCGGCACCGGTGCAGCGTGTGCAACAAGCGTCGTCATCAGCGCCAAGCAGCGCAGCGGCTACTTCGGTGACGCGGGCCGAGCCACCGCCCGCGGCCTTCCGCGGCGAAGCTCCCGGAGCCCGCGTGGAACCGATGAGCATGATGCGCCAGAAGATCGCCGAGCACATGATCTTCTCCAAACGCACCTCCGCGCACGTCACCACCGTTCACAAAGTGGACATGACCAAAATCGCCAAGCTGCGCGCCCGTGTGAAGGGCGAATTCCAGGCACGCCACGGTTTTGCCTTGACCTTCCTGCCCTTCGTTATGCGCGCCACCACGGTAGCGTTGCAGGAGTTCCCGATTTTGAATGCGTCGATCGACGGGACGAACGTGATCTACCATCGCGACATCAACGTCGGCATCGCCGTGGCGCTGGAAAATGGCCTGATCGTTCCTGTGATTCGCAACGCGGATGAAAAGACGGTGGTCGGCCTGCAACGTGGCATCGCGGATCTGGCGTCGCGCGCCCGCAGCCGCCAACTGCGCCCGGATGAGGTGGCCGGCGGAACGTTCTCCATCACTAACTTCGGTAGCTTCGGCAGCATCTTCGCCACGCCGGTGATCAATCAGCCGCAGGTGGCGATTTTGGGTATTGGCGCCGTGGAAAAAGTTCCCGTGGTTGTGGATGACGCTATCGCCATTCGCTCCGTCGCGCATTTGGCTTTGACGTTCGACCATCGTCTGATCGACGGCGCGCTGGGCGATCAGTTCACGCAAAAAGTGAAATCGGTACTGGAAAACTGGAGCGAAGAGGTTCTGTAGCCTCTTCGCGGATCTCACCCTTTCGGAAGGCCCGCGTGTGAGTCTGTCCACTTCTGCCAAAATCCTAATTGCGATTAGCTCGCTGACGGTGCTACTCGGCGGCTGCTATCTCTTCTGGACCTTCAACAACCGCAAAGAAGCCGACGCCGAATTCCAAAAACGCGCCGACCAAAAACAAACCGAAGCCGGCCGCCGCTTCCGCGCCGCTTATGGCGATGACGCCGTGAAAATCGTCGGCTTTCTCATCCAGCCCAACGAAATTCAGCGCGGCCAGGAAGCCAAGTTCTGCTACGGAGTCCTCAACGCCAAAGTCGTCCGCCTGGATCCTCCCATCGACGCCGTCCACCCCGCCATGAGCTACTGTTTCAACGCATCGCCGAAACAGACGACGACGTTCACATTGACAGCGGAAGACGCACAAGGGAAGTCGGTGGAAGCGAAGGCTGTGGTGCGAGTGCAGTGAAACGGGGTCTAACTTCACCCCCTCCACGCTTCGCCCGCCCCCACCGTCATCCCTAATAGCACCTAAACTCACATAAACTAAAGACACCGCATTAGCTAAAGACACAGAGATGGCAGAGTGGTCCCTCAAATACGCTGACGCCCGCGGCGAGATTCGCCAGCAGGTGGCCGAAGCGGCTTCTGAAAAAGAGCTGCGTGAACGCTTCACCGAACAAGGGTTTTTGGTCTATTCCATCAAGCCCCGCTCCAGCGTCATGGGCATGGAGATCGGCGGCGGCAGCAAGAAGATTGATACCGAAAAGTTCCTCATCTTCAATCAGCAGTTCGTGACATTGATTCGAGCCGGGTTGCCCATTTTGAAGGCGCTGGATCTGCTGGCCGATCGCCTCACCGACAAAAAGCTCACTGGCCACATCGCTGCGGTGCGCGAGGAAGTCCGCGGCGGCGCTCTTCTCTCAGACGCCTTCGCGCATCAGGGCGTCTTTCCGCCCATCTATGTCACCAGCGTCCTGGCCGGTGAACGCAGCGGCGCCCTCGCCGAAGTGTTAGAACGCTTCATCACTTATCAAAAGCTTTCGCTTTCGGTGCGAAAAAAGCTTCTCGTCTCGCTGCTGTATCCGGCGGTGTTGATTGTTTTGGTGATCGCGCTGATCGTATTCCTGATCACCTTCGTGGTCCCCAATTTCGCCGAGCTCTACAAAAGCATGCAGGCGCAACTGCCCACGCCAACATTAATCCTGATCGCCATTGGAACCACCGCCCGCAATTATGTTTTGCTGGGATTTGCGTTTCTGGTGGCCCTGATCTTCGCGCTGCGGGCCTGGTGGAAAACACCCAAGGGCGAAGAAACCATGGACCGCCTGCTGCTGAAAATCCCCGTGGCCGGCGATGTGTGGCTTAAATATCAGGTGGCCCAGTTTTCGCGTGTGATGAGCACGCTGCTGGTGGGCGGCATTCCGCTGATGCAGGCGCTCGATACCGCGGGTAGTTCGCTGGGCACGCAAGTCCTGAAAAGTGTTTTGCAAAAAGCCAGCCGCCTGGTGCGGGAAGGCCAGCCGCTTTCGGGTTCGCTGCGCCAAAGCGGCGTGTTTCCGGGGCTTGCGCTGGACATGATTGAGGTGGGCGAATCCACCGGCGCGCTGCCCGCCATGCTGCAAAGCGTGGCTGACTTTTACGAAGAAGATGTGGCCAACCGCGTGGCCGCCGCGCTGAGTTTGATCGAGCCCGTCATCATGATCTTTATGGGCATTTTCGTGGCGTTTGTGCTGATTTCGCTGTATCTGCCGATTTTTTCCTTGGCGGACACAATTCGGAATTAAGGCTCAATGCAACATCCGCGTCAATTGGGAAGCCTGTTTCATCTTCTCGAAATCGTGAATCGCCGTCATCATTTCGCTATTGCGTTTTGCCGGCAGCGCGCCGTCTTGCATTAGCGCGTGGTACTTGGCCTCTACATCGCTCCACTCAATCCCTCGCGGGCCTGAGCCTTTCACCGCATCCACAGTGCTGGTGAAGCGCGCTCCTTGCTTGGTGACGATGGTCACCGTTCCGCCCCAGTTCCAGTCGTAGTGCGCGCTCGCCGGCACCGCTTCGTACTCCACCAGATTCACCAGACGGGCGATTACCGGGCGGTGCATTTTTTCCGGTGTGATGTGCGACCAGTTGAAATCGCGGTCGGCCACACCAGTCGCTAAGAAATAGGGCAGGCTGTGAATGGCCTCCACCATATCTTTCGGAACCGACGGCGCATACGTGATGCTGGTTTTCGGCGGACCGGATTGAATGATCTTGATCACGTCATCAGGATTCACGTTGCCCTGTTTGGCGGAGTTGATGGCCGCCTCTAGCGATGGGTGCAGCGCGTGTGCGCCGGGCAATAACTTAATCGCCAGATACTTTTCGATGTCCCATTGGGGGCCGATCTCTCGCGTGAGCTGCGCAGAGTCGCGTTTGCCGTTGCCGAACGTATCGAGAAAGCCGCCCTTCGCCTCCAACAAATCATCATTGGCGGTGAAGCTGTGCTGCGCGGCCAGGGCGGAATTCATGGCGGTGTGCGCCGCGTTGCCTCCCATGTATTCGCGGGCCCAACTGACGGTGCCAATCAAAATACCGCCCACACTGGCCGCTGTGATGGAAAGTGCGTGCGCCATTTGCTGCGGCGTGAGACCCAGTAGGCGCGCCGCCGCCACCGTTGCTCCGAAGGCGACGATCAACGACGCATGTAGACCGGGACGTCCACCGCGGACCATATCGCCAAAGCGTCCGGCTGCTTCGTAACCCGTTGCAATGGCCGTGAGGACGTCTTCACCGGAGGCGCCGGTTCTCTCCGCGATGGCCAGACAAATTGCGGTGAGCGAAGTTCCGGTGTGCGCAACGTTGCGAAGGTCGCTATCATCGGAGGCCGCCGCGTCACTGAGCATGGCGTTCACCCGGACCGTTTCGGTGAGAGGCAGCTTGGTTCCGTCAAACCAGATGGACGCTTGCGGCGCACCACCGTTTTCTTTGGCGAGGCCTTTGATGATTTTGGCCGATTCCATTTTCGTTCCCGCGGCCGCGCTGGCCAGGGTGCTGGCCAAAATCATTTTGCCGTGTTTGACGGCGGTGGGCGAAAGGTTGCTGAATTTGACAGCGTGAAAAAGCTGAGCCAGCGCCTGCGCCAAGGCGGGAGGTTTTGCCGATTGCGCGACTGCCGCCCGGTTTAAATACAACACTGGCGAGGCTGCTGCGAAGCCGCGCAAAAGCATGCGGCGCGTGAGGGGTTTGGTGGTGTTGCGGATGTGCATTGCTCTCACACTATAGTCGGTTATTTTTCGTGTGTTTGTTGCTGCTCTAATCTTTAACCGTTGGCGATCGCTCACTTTCCGTCACTGTTTTTACCGCTTACTAACGTGCGCGGCGCGGTTTTGTACAGAGTCATCTTTCTGCCCGCTCACTCAAGTTCGCGGCGCGTTTTGTTTAAAGGGGCCCCTCGATCCCAAAGAGTACGCCGTCAGGCCGGCGGCTATGTCACCCGCATAACACGGACCGGATATCGTTCCGATGTGACGCCCATCACTCGCAGGCCCTCGAAGCTTTTTCTAGAATTGCTCCTCTTGGCCGGTCCAAGCCCTCTGATGAGAGAGCGCTTCGAACTCCTTGCCTAGAATGTAGCGGGTGGGCGTGGGTTTGGGGGTAAGAAAATCCGTAAAGTGTTGTGTCGATGGCAAATATTGGTGGGCGAAAGGTGGGGCTTAGGGGTTTGACACTGGTTTCTTAGCTGTTTTAAAGAAAGCCTAGCCCTGGTAGTCCTTGTGCTCGCGGTGATCTTCGCAGACCCAGAGGTATTGGGATTTGAGGGCCAGCACTTGGGACAGGTTGCCCCAGCGGTCTTCTTCGTTTTTCGCCACTTCCATGAGGATTTGGCGCAAGGCGACCAGGGGCGCGCCATAGGCGTGGCGAGGGTCACGGGTTTCGTCGATCAGGCCCAGGGGTCCGGAGAGTTTATCGGTCCAGAAGTCGGCCAGGTCTTTCATGTTGGGAACTTTGAAGCCGGGGTATTGCAGAGCGATCATCGGCGCGACGACTGAGAGGACTGTGTTGGCCCTCTTCATGAGCGGAGCCAACTTGGCGAGGTTTCGGCCGGGAGGTTGAATGGTGTAGGTTTTTACCGGATGCTGCTCACCGGGATGTTCGCAGAAGAGGGTGAGGTCGGCGGGAGTGGCTTTGTCGGTTAGGGTGTCGAGCAAGCCTTGGGCGACGGAAGTCACTTCGCCGGGAAGGCGTTTG
The DNA here is from genome assembly GCA_025350105.1 of Terriglobia bacterium. GTDB lineage: Bacteria > Acidobacteriota > Terriglobia > Bryobacterales > Bryobacteraceae > Palsa-187. Next base: position 16,498 of record JANXYJ010000145.1, read on the forward strand.
AGTTCCAAGGCGAAGAGGCTGGGGCAGCGGGAATTGAGGCGCGATTGTTCGATATTCAGCAACCGGTCGAGGCTTTCTTCGACTCGAGTCCGTACAACAAATTCGCGATGTCATGTTTTTTGCTTGCAGCCAGGTGATTGGCAGCGAATCTCCCGGTCGCCGTCGTCATAGAAATCCTCTAGCGTTCGTCGCGGGAAGCCAGCGCAGGTGGGTTTCACGCACGGCACTACTTCTTCCACGATGTCGCGGAGCCCGGGGAAGTGTTTGACGGTGTCCTCAAAGCAAAAGCGGAGTTTATTGAAGAAATCGAGCGGGCGTTCGCCGCGGGCTTCCAGCTTTACGGTTTTGTTGTCGAGCTCGCTTTCGATGAGGGCGGCGTTGTGGG
>JANXYJ010000157.1 GCA_025350105.1 Terriglobia bacterium
ACCATTCCGCCGCGCGCAGCCGTTCCACCAGATTGCGATTGTGTTCTTCGCCGAAAAACTGCCGGATGCTGTGCGCCACCCTGGGACCCACTTCCTCGGCGCGCTGTAGCTCCTCTTCTTCCGCGATGGCGATCTTGTCCAAATCGCCAAACGTTTCCGCCAGAATCTGGCCTGTGCTGGTACCCACCATCGGAATCCCCAAGCCATTCAAGATGCGCGGCAAGGGCGATTGTTTCGACGCATTGATATTGGCCAGCAGCTTTTCGGCTGATTTTTGGCCCATGCGCTCCAGTGCAATGACATCTTCCAGCTGCAGCTGATAAATATCGGCAACGTTCTTGACCAGTTTCTTTTCCACCAGTTGATCGACAATTGCTTCGCCCATGCCGTCGATGTCCATCACGCCACGCGCGGCAAAATGCAGGATGGTCTCCTTCAAACGCGCCGGACAATTGATGTTGATGCAGCGCCGCGCCGCCTCGCCTTCCACCCGCAGCACTTCGCCGCCGCACACTGGGCAGCGTTCCGGCATTTTGAACGCACGCCGATCGGTCCCTTCGGATACTACGCGAACTACTTTTGGGATCACATCTCCCGAACGTTCAATCAGAATCGTATCGCCAATCTGCACGCCCAGCCGCTCAATTTCATCTTCGTTGTGCAAGGTTGCGCGCGAAACCATCACGCCGCTTACGCTCACCGGCTTAAGATGGGCTACCGGCGTCAGCGCCCCCGTCCGTCCGACTTGTACCTCGATGTTTTCTACCACCGTCTGCGCTTGTCTGGCCGGAAACTTGAACGCAATGGCCCACCGCGGGGCTTTGGACGTCCAACCCAGCCTGGCTTGTTGGTCCACGCGGTCCAGCTTGGCCACCACGCCGTCAATTTCGTAGGGCAGGGAATCGCGCTTGGTCTGCCATTCTTCACAAAACTTCACCAGCGCATCAATGTTTTCGCAAACGGCCCAATGCAGGTTCACTTTGAAGCCCAACTCACTGAGCGTTTTCAAAGTCTCGCTTTGCGATGCGGGCACCGGAAACAGGAAGTACGCAAAAAAGTCCAGCCGACGCGACGCTGTGATCGACGGATCCAGCACGCGCAGCGAACCCGCCGCGGCATTGCGCGGATTGGCGAAAACGGCAAGCCCGGCCGCCGCCCGTTCGTCGTTCAGTTTGTCGAAGGCCTTGGTGGTGAAGACCACTTCGCCGCGAACCTCAAGGGCAGCTTGCTTGACGCTCAGCGGCAGGGAGTGAATGGTGCGCGCATTTTCTGTCACCTCCTCGCCCACACTGCCATCACCCCGCGTCACCGCTTGCGCAAAATGATGCTCGCGATAGTGCACGGCCAACGACAATCCGTCCAGCTTCAGCTCTGCTACGTAACGGAAGTCTTCCTCACCCAAAAGTTCACGCACCCGGACGTCAAAGGCCCGCAGTTCTTCTTCATCCAGCGCATTATCCAGGCTGAGCATCGGCGAAGAATGCGGCACCTTTACGAAACCCGCGCGTGGCTTGCCGCCCACTCTTTGTGTTGGTGAATCGGCGTTGACCAGCTGCGGGTGCTCCGCTTCCAATGCCTGCAGTTCGCGCAATAAAGCGTCGTACTCAGCATCGGTGATTTCGGGCGCATCCAGAACATAATACAGATGTTCGTGGCGCCGCAAGATCTGCCGTAAGGTGTCTATTGTTTTTTCCAGTGTCACGAGAACGTTATACTCAAAAGATCGCCAACTATCAGCATCCGGTACTCATCTACAACCCCACCGCTGGAAAACTTCGCAGAAATGCCGAAGGTACTCTTCAACGTACCATTGATGCATTGGAGCGGGAAGTCCTGCATACGCCCGAGGTACATTTGCAGCGCCTGCCCACCACCGCAGCGGGCGACGCAACCAAACTGGCGCGCCAGGCCATCAACGGTGGCGCCGATCTGGTCCTCGTGCTGGGCGGCGATGGCACCATCAATGAAGTGGCGAATGGCATGGTCCCGTCTGCGGTTCCTTTGGGCGTTTTGCCGGGAGGAACGGCCAATGTTCTCGCCATGGAGCTTGGCTTCGGATCGAATGTCGAAAAGGCCGCGGCCCGCTTGGGAAAATCGGTGGCCAAGCGCATCAGTGTTGGCCGCTTTGCGGGTGAAGCCAATCCGTCTGAAAATGCGCCCCGCTACTTTTTAATGATGGGCGGCGTGGGCCTGGACGCCACCATCGTCACCAACGTAAACCCGCGCTGGAAAGCCAAGCTGGGCAAGCTGGCCTACTGGGCCGCCGGAGCCGGCGAATTCTTCCACAGTATCGGCCAGTTCGATGTACTTTGCGATGGCCAGCGCCATACCTGCGGTTTTGCGCTGGCCTCGCGCGTTCGCAACTATGGCGGCGATCTGGAAATCGCCAGCGCCGCGTCTCTGTTAAGTGACGATTTTGAGCTGGTCACTTTCGACGGCACCAACCCCATCCGCTACGCCGCTTACATGGCGGCGGTAGTGGCCCGGCAAGTGAAGAAGATGCCCGGGGTACGTGTTACCAGGGCCCGCGAGATTGAATTTCAGGGCACCGCGCACATTCAAATCGATGGTGAATATATGGGCGAGAGTCCGGCCAAGCTGGAAATTGTCCGGGACGCGCTCACGCTGCTGATGCCAGAAAGTTATCGCTAGCCAATCCTTTACTTTTACAGTTCTGGTACTTTTACACTTCTGGTACTTTTACACTTCTGGCTCATGGAAAACCTGACGCACACCCTTGTCGGTTTGATGCTGGCCCGCTGCGGCCTTGAGAAAGTCACCCCGCGCGGCGCAGGCATGCTGATGCTGGCCGCCAACATGCCGGACATTGATGCCATCAGTTGGCTGGGCGGCAGCACCACGTACTTGGAATACCATCGCGGCCCCACCCACGCGCTGCTATTTGCGCCACTGGTTGCGCTGCTGCCCATGCTATTGGTGCGTGCAAAATTCAGTCTGCGTACCTGGCTTGCTTCCCTTGCGGGCGTGCTCAGCCATTTGTTGATTGATTGGACCATGGCTTACGGCACCCCGCTGCTTCTGCCGTTCTCGCCGCGCCGCTGGCGCTTGGACATCAACAACCTTGTGGATATTTGGGTGACGGTGATTCTGTTGACCGCCCTTGCCGCAACACTGCTGGTCCAAATGGTCAACCGCGAAATCGGCGCGAAAGGGAACAACGGTGCCCGCCGTGGCTGGGCCTGTGCCGCGCTTGCCGGTTTACTTTTATTCGAAGGGACGCGTTGGTTTTCCCACGAAAAGGCCATATCGGTGATGGCTTCGCACCTTTACGGAAACGTTCCCGCGAAAAAAATTACCGCGCTGCCGGGAACCTTCAATCCATTTCTGTGGCGCGGCGTGGTGGAATACAGCGCCCAAAGCCGGGATTACATCTTGATCACCGGCGTCAATGTTTCGCCGCTGAGTTTTGCGCCGCCTTACGATCCCAATGCCGGCCGGCGCTATCCCGTCATCGATCCTGTTCCTGAAATGAGCAACGTGATGCGCACCCGTCCCTTTCAGGTGTTCGCGCGTTTTTCGCAACTACCTTTCTGGGAAGTGGTGCAGGTGGAGGGTGGCACGCGGCTCTCGTTGATGGATCTGCGTTTCGGCGATCCGGGTGTTCTGGGGTTTGGCGGGGTTACGGCGGTGGTGGACCCTGCGGGCCAGGTCCATCTGCGGTGAGCCACGGGCGCTTTTAGCAAGCAACGGGCGCTTCTAGCCCAGGAAATCGAACAATGACGTATGCGGAATTTTGGCTTCCGATTGCAACGCGGCCTGCAGTTGCGTTTGCGATTGCGTCTGCTGCAGAATCGCCGCGGTAAGATCGGCGTCCTGGTAGCCGGAAATTTGCTCCGTCAATTGTGTGACTAAATCCTGCCCATAGTTGGTGGCGTTGGCCACCCGGTTCTGCGTATTGCCATACACGGCCAGTTGACTATTCAGGTAGCTATCTACTTTGGGCATGCCATTCACAATGGTTTGAATGCCCGCCGTGTTGTTGGCTTTCAACGCGGTGCTGAGTGCCTGCAGGGACTGAAAGACATTCGCGGTGGGGTCGGTGGAATCGAAAATCTGCTGCGCGGTCAGGCTGGTGGCAAACGTCGACCCGTCGGGGCCATGGGTCTTGCTGGTAGCCGCTGCTCCCAGGTACGCGCTGATCGGGTTCGCTTGTCCTGCCGTATAAGTGTAGGGCGCGGTTTGGTCCGCGTCGCCCGAGAAAATAGATCGCCCATTCACACTGGTATTGGCCAGCGAGGTCAACTGCTGCAGGATGATGTCCACCTGGGCTGCCAGATTGTTGCGCGTATCTGCTGTCTGGGTGGAACTGGCCCCTTGCGCCGCCAACGTCTGCGCTTGTTCGAAAAGTCCCACCGCACTTTGCAGGGACTGTTGTCCCGTATCCACCTCGGTCTTTACGGTCCCCAAATTGGACAATACCTGTTGGGTGCTGCTGAGTTGAGCTCGCGCCCCCAGCAACGGCGAGATGGAATCGGGTGCATCGGAAATCTGGCTTAGCTTCGATCCGCTGGTGATCTGCTGCTGGGCCTGCTGCATGGTCTGGCTGATCCGGTTCAGGTTGTTCAAAAACTCGCTGTAGGTTGGATTCAGGCTGCCTAACATGGGATTTCCTTCCTCAAATTTACGCTTTCCCTAAATTTACGCGTCCGGCGGTTTCATCTCGACTAACCGCCGCTGGTCATACTGAGTACCGTGTTGGTTAGCGTTTGCATCACGCTGACGAACTTGCCAATCGCCTGATAGCTTTGCTGAAATTGCAGCAACTTCGCCGCCTCCGCATTCAGCGAAACCCCGGAAACCTGTTCCCGCTGTTTCTGCGCTTGCGCCAACAGACTTTGTCCCGCGGTCTGGTCTTGTTGAGAGTTGGCGATGTCGCGGCCCGCTTGCGCCGCCAAGTTGGAGTACGCCTGAGTCAGCGTCAAGCCCCCCGCCACTGGTTGATTTCCCAGGCCAGCCAGGTTCAGCGCATTACCGTTACCGCCCGGCGCTCCCACCGAGGCGGCGGCAAGCTGCGCAGTCGTCAAATTATTCGTAGTCAGCGTCGCCGCAGCGCCCAAAGCGGCGTTGTAAGTGAATAAATCGGTGGCCGGTGGATTGCCGCTCTGGTCCAAACCTTGCGACAGCGCCGTATTCACGGAATCGGCGAAGCTCTTCGCCACCGCGTTCAACTGCGCCAGATAAGCTGGCAGGGTTGCATTCTTTTCCTGGAGCATGGCCCCCAGGCTGCCGCCCTGGTTTTGCAGGTGCGCCGTAATGTCCGCGTTTTGCGAATCTAGGATCACCGCTTGACCCGATACCTGGCTGGCGTGAACCGGATACGCGTTGTCACCGATGACCAAAGGTGTTTGCCCGCCCAGGTACACATTGAGCGTGCCCTCTGGCGTTTTGACCAGCGAAAAATTGGCGATTTGCGACAGACTTTCCAGCGCCGCGTTGGCCTGCGCATCCAAGGCCGGATTCTGCGCCGCCCCGGTTTCGCCCTGATAACTCTTATTGATCGCGGCCAACTGTGCCGCAATCTGGTTCAGGCCGGTGACCGCCGTAGAAGTTTGGGAATCGATGTTTGTCGAAAGCTGTGTGATGCCCCGCGCGTTGCGCTGGAACGCCTCCGCCGCCGTTCCCGCCGCCGCCAAAACATTTTGCCGGCTGGTGGCGTCATTGGGGTGGACGCTTAGCTGCGAAAAGCTGTTGAAGAACTCGTTCAGGGCCCCAGGCACGCCTGCTTTGCCGCTGAGATCGAATTGGGACTGAATTTGCGACAGGTCACTGGCTTGCTGTGATGCCGCGCCCAACTGCTGTTGTTGCGTGCGGACCGCTTGTTCGAGGTATTGCGACCGGGAACTGATCAGCGCTCCCACAATCACCCCGCCGTTGGCTCCCGCATTCGGAATCAGGGCCTGATCCTGCTCGGCCCATCCCGGGGTGTTGACGTTAGAGATGTTGTTCTGAATGGTGTTGAACACCTTGCCGTAAGCGTCCAACGCCGCGCCGGCATTCGATAAAGCACTGGTAATTCCGCCCATGAGTTTAGTCCCTCAAGCCCCCCCGCTTTTGCATCAGCCCCGCCAGGAGCCGACGCCAGAGCCAACGACGCGAAAGGCTTCAAAAAAACATATCGCCCTATACCCGGATAACTTGAAGGGACATTGCGAATTTTCCGGGACCAGATTTGACCGCTGGGGTCTGGCCGCTGGGTCTAGATGGTGATTAGGACCGCCTTAGCCCTTCACTGAAACGCTCCCAGGGGCACTCAGCGGCGCCGGGTCTCCGCTGGCGACGTAACCGCCCTCCGCTCCGCCCAGCATCCGCGACCAGGTGTCACAATAAGCCGCTCCGTGAATGACCAGCCGCTGCGCGATGTCCAGTTCATTGTTCAGCGAATGTAATTGATGCAAAATCGGCAAGACGATTGGTGTGGGCTGCAGAGTCGGTGCCGGCAACCCCGCTCGCGCGGAAGACCTAGTTGAGCTAATGCTCGTGGTTCTTGGGCTTAAAGACTGTTCTCTTAGCGCTTGCTCCACGCTTTGCAAACAAGCCACGGCTTCCTCCAAAGCCGGCAAGCACAGCTCCATTTCCTCGGGAGAGGGGGATTGCAAAGCCAAACACAAGGCATCTACGTGCCGGCGCGCGCGTTGGATTTCTCCCAGCATGTCTTTAGACCCCGGCTGAGAGGCATTCTGAAACACAGATTGAGACACAGGGGTTTCACGAACAGGCGTTTCAGGCACTGGGTTTCGCTCACCAAGCCTGTTAGTGCGTGGATCCGGCCAGGCTGTCACTGATAAGCCCGTCAGCAGTTGCCTGGCTATCCACGTGATAGTTCCCGTTCACATACGAACGCGCCAACTGTTCAATGCGCGCTTGCCGCTCCGGCGAATCCGCCGCTAGCGAACGCAAAGTCCGCACAAGTTCCGACAAATGAACATCGTCATTGCCACCACTGGTGCCGGTCGATCCCGCGCCCGCCGCTGCTGCCGCCGCCTTGGCCGCCGGCTGCGCTCCCTTTATCGCCGCACTCGCTCCATCCGCCGCTAACTCAGTATCCGCCAGGCTGCTTTTATACAGATCGCCAATCCCGGTCGCTGGAACTGGGGAGTTATTTACATTCATGCGCAAACTCCATTCAAGGCACGTGCCCCTTGGCAGTCGTCCCTAAACCAGTATCGGTTAGATTCTGCCACTTTTGAATGCAGATTGTGCCGTGCTTCCCCCCGGTTCATCCTGACGCGATAGTAGGCATGCCTAGGCTACTCCTCTTCCCGCCGCTGGTATATTGACGCCGCTATCTCCGCTTGCTCTTAATCACAATCGGCGTCCCCTCAAATCCAAATTTCTCGCGAAACCGATTCATCAAATACCGCTCCGCCGAAAAATGCATCTTCGCTGCCTTGTCGGTGAACACCATAAACGTGGGCGGACGAAACCCGGTCTGCGTCAGGTAGTAAATTTTCATGTCGTGCTCCCATTTGAGCGTGTCCACAAAGCGATTTAACTCCCCGGTGGTTACCCTGCGTGAGGCTGCCGCGTACACCTTCTTCACCAACCCAAACAGCGCATTCACACCGGCGCGTTTCTGCGCCGACACAAACACAATGGGAGCATAATCCATAAACTTCAAGTTGTCCCGGATCTGCTCAATAACCTTATTTTTATCGCGTTCCTTGGTCACGTCCCATTTGTTCACCACGATGATCACCGCGCGGCCCTCTTCGTCCGCGTAGCCCGCGATGGTGGCGTCCAGCGCCATCACACCTTCGCTGGCATCCAGCACCAGCAGCGCCACGTGGGCCATTCGCAAATGGCGAATGGCCATCACCACGCTCAACTTCTCCGCCATCAATTTGGTCTTGCCCTTGCGCCGGATGCCTGCCGTGTCGACGAAGGTGAACTCGGTTCCCGCCTGGGTGACGGTCTCGTCCACCGCATCCCGCGTGGTTCCCGCAATGGGACTCACAATGGCCCGCTCGCTCCCCGTCAGCGCATTCAGCAAGGTCGACTTGCCTACGTTGGGCCGGCCCAAAATGGCAACCTTAATCGGCATCGTCGGCGGAGGCGGCGGAGGCTCCGCTGCAGGCCCTGCGTCTGCGCTGCGCAGCGGACGTTTGGGTGGAGCGTCCTTGGCAAACCACTCGGTTACGTGATCCAGCAGATCTTCAAACCCCAACCGGTGCTCGGCCGAAACCGGGAACAAATGTTCGAAACCCAAGCTGTGAAACTCGTGCATCAGGCTGTCGCGCTTCGCCGTGTCACATTTATTCACAGCGACGCTGACCGGCTTTCCTAACTTATGCAGCATCTTGGCCAGTTCGCGATCCGCGCCCGTAATTTCGGCCCGTCCGTCGATCACAAAAATCACCTGCGATGCCGTCGACAACGCCACCCGCGCCTGTTTCAGGATCTGAGTGGGAATCAGTTCTTCGTCGTTTTGAATGATGCCGCCGGTGTCGATGACCTCGAATTTGCGGCCACTGTACACCGCTTGCCCGTAGATGCGGTCGCGGGTAATGCCCGGTTCATCCCCAACGATCGACCGCCGCTGACCCGTCAGCGCATTAAATAACGTCGATTTGCCCACGTTCGGGCGGCCGACGATCACCACGGATGGCAGATGTGGGGCCGAAGACTCCTGTGTCGAACCGTTTGCAGGCACGGAATCAGGAACCGGGGGATTTGTTTTGGGCAATGACGATTTTGTTTTAGATGACACTCACTTCTATCATCGCCTAAACTCACGGCGCCTAAACTCACGGCGCCTAAACTCACAAGCCGGACGCCGACTGATTCGGATCCCACAAGACTTCCTTCGCCCCCAACGCGTGATTGGCCCAACGGCTGAAGACAAACAGCGCGTCGCTCAACCGATTCAGATACGGAATCGCTTCTGCGCAGACTTGTTCCTGCCGCGCATGTCCTACCAGCAGCCGCTCCGCCCGCCGGCACACCGTTCGCGCAACATGCAGTTCCGCGCAGATCCGCGTTCCCCCCGGTAAAACAAAACTACGTAACGCAGGCAGTTCGGCATTCATCTGGTCTATCTCTTTTTCCAACTGAGCAATGTCCCGTTCGGTCACGCGCGGCTGTTTAGGGCCAACGTCGGCGGGTTCAGTAGCCAGGATCGATCCAAGATTGAACAGCTCATGTTGAATCCGCAGCAGAATTGCTGCCAGCGGTTGCAGTCGTGCATCTTCTTCACACGAAACCAACGCTAGTCCCAAAAATGCGTTCAGCTCATCGACAGTTCCAAACGCATCAATGCGAGCGGCGTCTTTGGGGACACGCTGCCCGCCCACCAAACTGGTCTCGCCGCCATCGCCTCGTTTGGTGTAGATGCGGTTAAGGGCAAGCCAGGGCTCGCGGAAGGTTTTTTCGTTAGACGGAGGCACGTTATTATTGTGATGGATTGGAGGCCTGTTATTCTTTCCTCTTCAAGCATGCCTAAGTTTGCCCCGCCGATTAGGCTCGTGTCATATAAAGCGTGGGTGATCCTACCTTGAAGGATGAGCTTTTCGAGGATCGCAAAATGCTTAGACAAGAAAGAGAACGGCGCTCCTTGCCTGCGCCTTCCCTGGTTGTGTTTTGTGATTTGCACATTAGCTCCAAGATGCAGCCTGCGGTTGAATCCCTGCTCTACCAATTCGGCGATGACTCTGCAGATTGTAACGAAAAGCACCAGTGGCGTTGTTCTCGCCTTGATTGCATTCGATGCTATGACCTCTTGCGAGGGTACTTTTGGTTGGGCAAAGCGCGTGGAAGTTACATAACGCTCGATTTGAACCTACAGCAAAAGCGCTGTGATCGCCATACTCAAATACCATTCATGTGCTTAAGCGAGACTGGTGGAATCCGTCAATATATTTGTCCGCTGCATAAGTGTGAGGGGCACGGTGATCTTGTCGAGGGGCCGGACGAGCCGTCCACGCTTACTGCTTCTCTTAATGAGACGCGCACTCGGAAGCAAATCAAACAACGGGAAGAACTTAAGATCTTCACCGCATTCGCACTATCGGCAGGTATCGGATACTCCAAAGTGGAGAGCGGAGAGGAGCCCTACCCAGACATCCGATGCATCGTGAACGGCGGCGAGTGTTGGTTTGAGCTTGGTGAGATTGTCGACGAGGAATTCGCGGAAAGAACAAGCCCTAATCGACGCTGTTTCAGAGGCGGATTTGAATTTCCACTCGACACACCGCTTCAGAGGATCATCGAGAAAAAATGTGGCAAAACCTACGAGACCAATGGGGGTCCGATCGACTTGGTTCTTTACTATGGCAAACTCCCGGCTGATACAAGCGCCCCAGGACATATTGAAAGATATCGCACGCATCTGGCTTCACTTACTGCGCAAGGAAAATTCTGCCGGGTCTGGATCTTTGATAGTTGGAACCAAAAGATACTTTGGAAAACCAGCTAGCAGCGCTCTGGATGTGATCCTATTGCACCGGTTCCGGCACCGCCGCCCCATCCGCCCTTGGGTCCGACGCCCCATAATTAATCCCGGTTTTCGAATCGTGGAGAATGGCTTGGCCGCGGCCCATTTCTTGTGTGTATTCGCGGCGGATGCGGACTTCGTGGCCTCGTTCTGATAGCTGCTGCAGCGTGGCCGCGGGCACGCGCACTTCAATCGACACATCGCATCCGGCAGACGTGTACTTGGTGAACCGCGGAGCCTCCAGTGCCGCCTGCACATTCATCCCAAAATCGACAATGTTTGACGCAAACTGCGCGTGCGCCAAGGGTTGATTCGCTCCGCCCATAATGCCGAAGCCGATGTGCAGATCGCCCTTCTCCATAAACGCGGGAATAATGGTGTGGAACGGGCGCTTGCCCCCGGCCAGAACGTTAGGGTGTTTGGGGTCGAGGGTAAACAGCCCGCCACGATTCTGCATGATGAAGCCCATACCCTCCGCCGTCAACCCGGAGCCGAATTCCGAATAAACGCTTTCGATCCAACTGGCCATGTTGCCGTCTTTATCGACCACGGTCAGGTAAGTGGTGTTGCTGCCCACCGGATCTCCGTTCGGGACATCGCAGTTGGCATGCTTAGGATCGATCAGCGCAGAGCGCTTTTTAGCGTATTCTTTCGATAGCAACTGTGTCACCGGCGCATCATATGTATGCGGATCAGCGTTATAGCGCCGCACGTCCGCGTAGGCCAGCTTCATGGCTTCTATCCGCTTGTGCATTTCATTGGGACTAAGCGCCCCAAACGGCGACGCCGGCGTCACTTCCATAATGTTCAGCATTTCCAGTGCCGCGAAGCCCTGGCTGTTGGGCGGCAATTCGGCGATCTTCCAACCGCGATAGTCCACCGAAATCGGCGTTACCCATTCGGACGAAAAGCCCGCCAGATCTTCTGCGGTCATCGTCCCGCCCAGTTTCTGCGAAGTTTTCAGAATCGCTGCGGCAATCTCTCCTTTATAGAAGGCGCTGGGGCCCTGATCCGCAATCAGGCGCAAAGCGTGGCCGATGTCCGGATTTTTGAACAGGTCGCCTTCTTTAGGAATGCGCCCGCCCGGCAAAAACACGCGCACCGATTCCGCATTCGGTTGGATGCGGCCCACACTCTGCGTCCAGGATTCCTGGATCGCTTCGGTCACCGGAAAACCTTTTTCGGCGTAAGCAATGGCGGACTGAAATAGATCCTTCCACGGCAGTTTGCCGTAGCGTTTGTGAATTTGCGCCCAACCATCCACCGCTCCCGGAACCGTGAAACTGTGAATGCCAGACTGCGGCATGCTCTTGATGCCCTGCTTGGCCAAAAACTCCGGCGAGAGCGCTTTCGGCGCCGTGCCGGACGCATTCAGCCCCACCAGTTTGCCCGTGCTTCCTTCCTGATACAGAACGAACAGATCGCCGCCCAGCCCGGTCTTCATCGGTTCGACGACAGCCAACACGGCGTTTGCCGCAATCGCCGCATCTACAGCCGAGCCCCCTTTGGCCAGAATCATCGCCCCAGCCTGCGAGGCCAGCGTTTGGCTGGTGGCCGCAATGCCTTGCTGAGTGATGACCATCGACCGGCCATAATTGCGGCCCTGGCCCAAAAGAGGTCCAAAAGCAGCAGCGACGGAAAGCAGGATCAGCAGGAGTGTTCGTGGCATGTTGATGCTGGCCATCTTAGCACCAAGAACCGTGGGCGAGTCGTAAGCCTAAAGAACAATCCTGGCCAAGTAATATTCGGAGCAACTGCCAGTTGCTCCTGGATTTTCGGCTTAGACTCGTGGCTTGCGCGCCACCACTTCCGCGAGCGAGTGGCTCGCGATAACCTCCGGTTCGTGTTCCAGCAAAATTTCCCAGTCGCCGAAGAAACCCCGCAGTTCACCGCGCTGCACGCGAAACGGCGAATCCTTTTTACCGGGTTCCTGCAAGAGCGCGCTGGTGATCACCAATCCCCCCGTGGCCACCGCCTGTTTGACGGGCACAAACAAGTCCCGTTGAAAATACTTACTGATGACGATCAGTTCCCAAGCCCCGGCATCGAGCGAGAGTTTCCCAGTCTCCAGATCGGCCACCAGCGTTTTCACCACCAGCGCTCGCCGCGCCGCTTCTTGATGGAGCAGGTTGATGGCAACCGCTGACGCATCCACCGCTGTCACCTGCCATCCTGGTTCCGCCAGCCATAGAGCGTTCCCGCCCGCCCCGCAGGCCAAATCTAAAGCGCGCCCCGGCGTCAGCAAACTCACCGCGTTTACTACCAGCGCGGCTGGCGTAAAATCAGGCTCCAACGATCGGTAACGCTCGTCCCAATGAGAATGCGAAGTTGCGGACACAGCTCCATTATGGCTTCTTGCCAGGTAATAAGCTGGTCAGATACACCACAATGCCCGCCAACATCAGCGGGCTGCCAATCATCAAAAACGTCATGAACGCCAGCGGGTGCACCGGCAGCAGCGAAAGACTCTGCACAAACAGGCCGACGCCGATCAACATACCGGCCCACTTCAAACGAAGTTCGATGTTCAACGCGTTCCTTCTTTCCACAACTTCATGTCTTTTAACGACCCTACGTCGTGAATAAACTCATGACAGCCGCTGGAGGTGCACGACTTCTGATTGCTTTTCATTTGTCCCAATAACTCGGCTTTCTTTAAGTGCGGAGATGCTTCCTCAAACTTGCGCATCCCCAAGTGGCAGTGCAGGCACTCGCGATTGTTGTAGGGCGAGTAGAGTTTGATCTTGTCCGGCGCCGGAATGGTTCCGGCATATTGAATCCACATGTGGCGCAGGCCGCGCAGCTTGGAATTCACCGTGCCGAACATGGTGTAGTCCGTGTGACAGGTATAGCAAGCTTGTTCGCGTGGCACCAAATTGTTCTGATAGTGGCGTGCCGGAACGTAGCTGGCATCGTCAATCGTCAGGCTCCGCCCGTAGTCCCGCATCACGTGGCAAGACAGGCAGAACTGCGTCGATTCCGCCCGCTGCATCTGTTGTGTGAATCCCAGCGAAAGCGCGGCCACTGGCAGAATGAACAAGGCGACGAACGCCAGCATTTTGCCTTCCCGCGTGCGTGTGACTTGCGCCCGCAGGCCCACCAGCAAGGCCAGCACACCCGTGGCCGTAATCATCAGGAGCACAAACTTTGACGGCATTATTTTGCAAGTCCGCGGTAATACTCCACCAATGCCGTCACCTGCGCCTTGCCCAGTTCCTTGCCGAAGGCATCCATGTCGGTGCCCTTGCCGTCGGTGACGATTTTAATCATCTCCTCGGCTTTCATCTTGGCCGCCGTTTCTTTCACGCCTTTCATTTTCAGCTTGCGCCCCTTGGCCGTGTTGCCGGTGCCGTCTGGCCCATGGCAGACGGCGCATTTGTCCAGATAAATGTCCTTGGCATCTTTCTGTGCGAAAGCAATGCCGGTGCTTGTCAGTAACATCATCGTCGGTAAAAGAAGTAAGTTCTTCATGGCCTCAAAAGTTCCTGGTGTCTAAAAATTCCGGGTGTAAAGAATGCTCAACAGTTTTGCTCCAAAATTATTGCTGGTGACAATCTGCTCCACGTAGTACGTCCGTTGCAACTGCAGCGTCCAGCGCCCCACGCGCGGAACATCGTAGTAAATCGTACCTGTCGTGTAGGGGAAAGTCATCGGTCCGTAGAGCGGCTTTTCCCCCGCAATCTCGCCAAAGCCGGTGGAACGCACAAAGTTCCCTGTAAATGTTATACCCAGCCGTTTGGTTGGATTGCCGCGCACGCCGCCCTGCCACACCCGGTTCACGGTTTGATCGCGCAAGGCCAGATTGGTGAACGGCGCGGTGCCCCGCAAAAAGCTTACATAGTTGGACGCAAAATAGCTGTCGTAACTGAACCCGGCAAACACCGTCAGTTTCTCGTTCCATTCATAGTTCGCCGTCGTCGCATTGCTGCGCACCGTGCTGCGGAAATCCGACGCCAACAGTGTCCGATTGCGGAATACGCCCGTGTCTTCCACGTAAAAATGTTCAAACGGCCGGTAGCGCACGATAAAACGTCCGCCGACGTCAATGTGCGGCGTCACGCGTGTATAGGATGTTCCGGTGGTGATCTGATCCGCATCGCCCCGAATGGTTAACCTCCCCGGCCGCTTCGCCAAAAAGGGTTCGTAGAAAAAGCTGCCAATGGGCCAGGCGCTCTTGATCCGTTTCGTCCGCGTGTCATCGATCACGTGATCCGCCAACATCTCCACGTCGTTCTTCATCAGCCGCACGCCAGCGCGCACCAGCAGGGAAGGGATGGGAGTGAAAGTCATGTTCAGATCCAGCGAACTGGTGCCTACCCGCCACTGATTCAGCGATGTGCCGGTGGCCACCACCCCGTTCGCAACACTTCTGAACGCCGCGTCGCTGTCCACTGTGAAGCGCGAATAGCGATAATCCGCGAACGCCGACCACCATTCTTTAATCTTGTACGTGAGTCCCTGGTCCAGTACGTTGTTGGGTTCGCTCACGTTTGCATGCGTCGTCAGGGCAACCACATACGGGGCAAGTGTTGTCCCCGTAGAATTGGTCCGCGCCGTACCGTCCGCCGCCAGATTCAAATCCGCCGGTCCTTTATAGCGGTAGAAAATGTAGCTCCCGCGCGCTTCCAGTTTGGGCGCCAGCTTACCGGTGTAGGAAAGCTCGCTCACCGGAGTCGACAATTTTCGATGGTCCGCCCACCCGGCTCCGTTCAACAACTCCTTCGCCGTTGCCGCCGCAGTGGCCGGATCGGTGTCGATGCTCCGCTCCAGCGTAACCAGATTGCTGCCGTTCACCGAATCCTCAAAGCTTTGATAACCCACCTTATAATGCAGCGCCCAATCCCGCTTGGTGTAATCCACCCCTGCGGTAACCCGATTCGACTCCTCATCGAGCGGCGCGATCATCAGATACGGATTGGCCCGTGCAAACGATCCCCAGGTGCTCGACGATCCAAAATAGTCAATCACCCGGGTGGTCAGTGTGTTCCCATCACGCGTATTGCGATTGTATTCAAACGTAAAGCGCAGGTTGTCGGTAGCGTGGACCAGCAGGTTAATCGACCCCAGCTTTCGCACGGTGGCCCAGTTGTGATTCGACGTGAGTCCTGGAATGCCCCCCGGCAAGGTCACCAAATCGTTGCGATCCCAATAATAATGCGTCTGCCGGAAGTTTGCCCGCAAATCGTAAACCTTGTTCTTGCGCAGGTTTAACTGCGCCGTGGTGTACGGTTCGCCGCCAAGGCCGCTGACGGTGAGCGAGTAGGAATCGAAATATTTTGATTTATCGCTGGTTTTGTCGCTAGGTTTGCTGAACAAGCTGAAGTCCAGCACCCGGAACCCGCTGTTCAGCCCAAACAGCTCTGTGTATTTGGGCCGATAGCCATTTACATCCGTGAATCGATAACCCAGCGTGACGCTGCCCGATGGAAGATCCTGTCCCAACAGGCTGGCGGCGGTGAGAAGAGTGGCAATGGTCAATTTAGTTGTCATGTGCATGATCGGTTCGGCCTCTAATGCAAAAAATTCACATCAAAATTCGACCCGTGGATCGCCGCATGGCACCGCGTGCAATCGCCCCGGGTCTGGAAACTCAACCGGCTATGCGGAACATTCACCGCCGATGGATCCACGTGGCATTGCAAGCACAAAAAACGTTCCTCTTTCCGCACCAGCAGCATCCGGTTCACACTGCCATGGGGAGTGTGGCACGCCGTGCACCCTTCAACCTTCACCGCCGAATGCTCGAATACAAACGGCCCTCGCTTCTCCGTGTGGCAATTGGCGCAGGTGTCCCACCCGCTTTGCCGTAAATTCGCCCGGTTGGAGGTCCCATGCGCGCTATGGCAATCGGTGCACTTCATCGCCCCTTCCGGCACCCGATGATGGGTGGGCAGCGCAAACTGTGCCTGTATATTCGTATGGCATTCGAAACACAACTCCGGCTGCGCCTTCTTTAACTGGCTGTTGTGCAGCCAGCGTGTTTCCTCGGGCAGCTTGGGCACGTTGAAGAAATTCGCCTGAGCCAACCCCATTGCCGTCGCCCCCGGAGCCCTGGCTGCCTCCACCAAATGCATCGAATGGCAGCTATTGCATGACACCCCGTGCTGCGCATGCGCCGAGTGATCGAACTTACTCTGTTCGCGCGTGCTCCGGTGACAACTGAGGCAACGGTCGGAATTCGCTTTCGGATTGCCTTGAAAAGAGAAAATCAACTTGCTGGCGGCCGCTGTCTTTGCGTCATCGCCCTGGGCCGCCGCCTCCGCGTCCGCGTGCGCCTTGCCCGGCCCATGGCACAACTCGCAGCCGGTCACCGCGTCGGCCTTAGCCGCCCCAATCTCGGAATGCCGGGTCTTGCCGAACTCCTGGACCTCCGCTCGATGGCACGCCCAGCAACGGTCGGAGCCTATATAAGTTTGCGGATCCGCAGGAGTACCCAACCTAGCGGTGACCGAGGACGGCTCATTCGCCGCTGGCCGGGTTTGGGCCCATACCGCGACTGGGCCCGCCGCTAACCAAAGCAGAGCTACAGCGAGGAGTTTCGGCCTAACACGGCTGACACATTTACAAAGCAGTGGAGCTGGTGTGTGATGCGTCATGGGATGCGATAAAAGGGGAGTGTGCATGGGTCTCACCTTTTCTAGCATTTGTCACGCCGATTGGTAAGTGTTTGATTCCAGGCTCTATGTAGACACAGGCCTGAGTGATTTTACGCACCGGGCGGCGGTTCATGGTCACTCGCTGTCGAAACATCCAACACTTAATACGATTTAATGAACATGCCGCTTGCTTCTGGTGAACGTAGGCTGCTATCCTACGTAAGCCGTCGAGAGCAGAAACACCGGAAACGGGAAACTGCTGAAACCGATAGCAACCCGTGCGAGGTGGTCGCAGGTAGTAGCAAGTAGACCAAATAGGCCTGCAAGCGAAAAGAAAAAAATAAAGCTTGCAAGTGACTCGCAGGTTTGCTAAAGTAGACGATGTGCCTCGGGAAACGGAATAGAGCCCGAGATTAACCCCCACGCAAGCGAATCCAGTTGGATGGGATCAGTGCTGGGGTAGGGAACGATAGGCCCGACGCGGTTCAGGACAGCAGTTTAATTCTAGTCCTGCCGAAGTCCAGGGAGCCTTCTAGCTGAAACAACCTTTCAGGTCCCCTGGTAAAAAGCGCAACATTAATGGGCGCTGGTATTTGCGGTAACGAATTTTGGATGTAGTTTGTCTCTTGGGTCTAAAATCCCAGGTCGGCAACTGGATCCGAGACGGCTTTCGAGGCCGGCTTCTGTGTTAGCTTTCGCAAGATCGCTGACCTGGGGCGCAGATCTTTGAAAATCTGGTTGGACGCGAAATAAAAGAAGCATACGATTTATTCGTATGCGATCTAAGCAAAGCGTTCAGTGATTATCTGATCGGAGTAATCCGTAAGGGTTATTTTGAGAAAGATCAATTATTGATCGCCATAGCAGTAGATTTCGTCAGTAACTTGAGTTCAAAACCGAAACGACTAACAAATCGGTTAGATTTGGTAAAGGCCCGAAAGGGCATAGCCAGGTCGAAGCCAAAAGGTTCAAACGAGAGTTTGATCCCGGCTCAGAATCAACGCTGGCGGCGCGCTTAACACATGCAAGTCGCACGAGAAAGGGAGCAATCCTGAGTAAAGTGGCGCACGGGTGAGTAACACGTGGATCATCTACCTTTTAGTGGG
>JANXYJ010000161.1 GCA_025350105.1 Terriglobia bacterium
CACTACGGCGCGGCCACCTACGTTGATAAAGATCTGATCGGCCGAGAGTCTGACGCCGCCGACACTCACTTCAGAAGGCGATTCGAAACGGGCATGACCTTCGTAGACGGTACAGTTGGCCATATTCTTCAACCACGTTTCCACGCCCTGATTCGACGCGCCCGCGACTCTATCCTTGCGGGCCTTCACCTGCTTCATGTCCACGGTGATTGGACCGGGGACATTGACTCCAAATTCGCCAGCGCGTCGCGCCAGGTGGGCAGCATAGGCGCTGGCAACCATCGTCTTGGTGGGAATGCAGCCAGTGTTTACGCAGGTGCCTCCGAAACGGCCGCGTTCAATGACAGCCACTTTCATGCCAGCCGCAGTGAGCCTGCCCGCGAGCGATGGTCCCGCTTGCCCGGTGCCGATGATGATCGCGTCATAAATCAGCGTCATAAATCAAGCGTCATAAATCAGATGATGAGAGGCCAAACTCATGTTTGATTGTAACGGAGGGCGGTCCGGCCAGACAAGCGCTGCGCGAAAAACGTCTAAGCGGTTCAGGAAAGGCGGATGAGGAAGAAGGGATGAACGCGACGTTATTGCAGCGTCAACACGGGCAGTTCCGCTTCGGGGAGATTGAGTGCTCGTTGTTTGCGGGCTTTTTTGTAGGCGTACATCTTGCGATCGGCCTCCGCCAATAACTCGTCTGGCGTCGCGCCTTCGTCCGGAAAGGAGGACACCCCGACGCTAGCAGCCGTGATGGTTTCGCCACAAACTTCCAAGCCCGCTTCGGTCGCTAAGTTGGAGATCAGGCGAATCTTGTCGGACACCGATTCCGCCTTCATGCCGGGAAACACAATCACAAACTCGTCGCCGCCAAAGCGTGCGGTGACGTCGTGTTCACGAATCACTTTCTCCAGCCCCTTGGCGAAAACCTGCAGCACACGGTTACCGGCATTATGGCCAAAGCGATCGTTTACCTGTTTAAAGCCGTCCAGGTCACAAACCATCACGGTCAGTGGAAGTTCCTGGCGTTTGCATTGCGAAATCTCGTGGTTCAGGCGTTCGAATAGCGAACGGGTATTGTTCAATCCGGTCAAATAGTCGGTGGTAGCGGATGCTTCCAGTGCTTGAAACTTCAGGGCGTTTTCGAAAGACAAACCAATTTTGGCGGTAATGCCTGACAGAATGCGCAAGTGGTCTCTGTTGAATGCATCGGCATCGGCGCGGTACATAGTGAGAACTCCTACAATTCCCCGCCCTCCTGAGAGAGGCACGGCCAGGGCAGACCGCAACAAACTGAACTTGGTTGGATCATTCAAATACCCGGGCTCAACCGACGGGTTGCCATTGAGGATGGCTTTATTGTGCTTGGCCACCCAGCCGGAAAGTCCTTCGCCATATGGAATCTTTAGCGATGAAAACAGCATGCGATCCGGACCGTCCACGTAGACCGGCGTCAGCTTTTCGTCCTTGCACTGATACACCGCGATGGAATCGCAAGGGATCAGTTGAGTCAGCCGCGAACTGAGCACCGAAAGGGTCTCCGACATACTCAAGGAGTTCCCTAGTTCCGTCACCAGTTCCAAGGTATGTTGCGCTTCCCTGCCCGCCGCCGCGATTTGAGACATGTAAGTGCCGCCCTGCTCTTCAGGCGCGTTCGCTTCAAAGCCAGCGGCCGGCGCCTTGCCCCGATCCACCTTGGCGTTCACTGAAAGCCTGGTGCCCGTATTCAGCCTGACCGCTTCTTCTTCAAGCTGGCGATACCGGCGAGCCAGAATCTCTACGATTTTCGGATCGTAGCTTTTGCCGGACTCGCTTTTCACCACTTCCATAGCTTGATCCAGCGGTAAGGCCCGGCGATATTGGCGATCGGATGCCAATGCATCCAGGCAGTCCACCGCCGACAGGATGCGTGCGCCAATCGGAATCTCTTCGCCCTTCAGGCCGCAGGGGTAACCGTTGCCATCCCATTTTTCATGATGTGCCTTGACGATGGGAGCGACCGGATACGGAAAATTCACTTGTTCCAGAATTTCGGCACCCACCAGCGGGTGGATTTTCATCTTTTCGAATTCCTGCGGCGTGAGTTTCCCCGGCTTCGAAATGATGTGCTCAGGTACCGCCAGCTTGCCAATATCGTGCAACAGTGACGCCGCGTGCAGCGCGTCTAAGTCGGGACCGGTCAGCCCTACTTCTTTGCCGATTTCCAGCGCGTAATGCTGCACCCGCCGCAAATGATCGTGGGTAGTGTGATCCTTGGCCTCAATCGCCAAGGTCAAGGCTTCAATGGTGCGAATATGCAGACCGTTCATCTGCTCCACGTGTTCTTTTTCCGCTTCCAATCGGCCAATGTAAAGCCGGTAGGAGCGGAACAGGACCCAGGCAACCGGCAGCGCCAACAACGAGAATTGCCAGCCCAGATTGATATTCACCCAATTGATAATGCCGACGATGGTGGCCGCCAGCAGATAGTACGGGAAGGCCCAAAAATAACATTCCTTCCAGATAACCGGCAGACTGCGGCGTTCGGTAAGCGAAATGGCGCAGGCGATCGGAAAGGTATTCGCCAGAAAATAGCCCATGGTGGCCAGCAAAAGCTTTACCGGCAAACTTCCACCTAGAGTCAGCGCTATCGGCGACTGAAAGGCGGCGTGCGATACCCGCATAGCCACGGCGATTACGGCCAGGTTGAACAAAACCTGATGAATTTTTGGCCGCTTCTTTGCCTTCCAGTAAATCTGCACCAGAGCAGAGGTGAGCCCAAGCATGAAGGTCTGGCCTTCGGTAAGCTCCGCCACTCCGGTCAGGATAAAGATATAGCTGACCGACATGGTCCCGGTGACACCCGGCAAGGAGACTTTGAGACCAGAAGAAAACAGCGCTAACAGAAAATACGCGGCGAAGCGCCAGGTAAAACTGAGGCCGGAGTAGGCAATCGACTGAACGACGGCCATCAGTCCGGTGGCAATGACCAGGCCGATGTAGACATTCGTGTATTTTGCCGGTACCTTCACCACTTATACTTCCCTATCGACGGACCTATGCAAATCCGTTACTGCTCCCCGTTGATTGAAATGCTCTCGGACACTGCACTAGCAGTACCCCAGATGGCTGAAGTACCCCAGATGGCACTAAATGCCTGGGTGGTATTGGTACCCCAGATCGCTGAGGTACCCCAGATGGCTGATTTCCCGTCGACAAACACGTTGGTACCCCAGATCGCGGAAGTACCCCAGATCGCAGAAGTACCCCAGATTGCGCTCGTACCCCAAATTGCAGAAGTACCCCAGATGGCTGATAGACCGGTATAGTCGGAAACCAAAACGGCGTGGCCCGTTTTATTCACATACTTGACCGCCGGCGAAATCGCTACGCCTGCCGGTGAATCGGTACTGTTCAGCGCCGCCCACACGTCCAGGTAACCCGCCCCTACGGTGAAGATGTCGTATTGGCTGGTGTAGCTGATGCCGGTGGTGGGATCTACAGCGACGCTCGTCACTGGAAAATGCTTACTGGCGGTCTTCATCATGCGCGCTTTAACCAAGTCGGGGGTTAAGGTGGCGTCTTGGGCCAACATCAGCGCCGCCGCTCCGCTCACTACAGGAGTCGCCATACTGGTGCCGCTCAATTGGAAATAGGCGATCGAGTTGAAGCTGGAAAAGAACGCCAACAGTTTCGAGCCGGACCCACTTCCACTGGTGGAAAGATAGTAGGATCCCGGGACCGCATTGTCGGGGTAGGTCTTGGACAGAAAGTTGCTACCCAGCATGTCCGAAACCACGCGATTACCCGGAGCAACCAGATCCGGCTTTACGACGTGATCGAACAAGGTTGGTCCTTTGGAACTGTAACTGGCGATCAGGTCGTCGCCGTTTTGGTAGGTGCCTTCCGTCTTCATTGCGCCAACGGTAATCACATACGGATCATTGCCGGGTGCGTTGATGGTGCCATATCCATGGTTGCCAAAGGTATTGTTACGACCCTCATTGCCTGCGGCAACCACAACGATGATGCCGTTTTTCCAGGCCGCTTCCACGGCTTGGCACAACGGGTCCAGTTTGAAGCTTTCGAAAACCGGACGGCCCAGGGATAGATTGATCACGCGGATGTTGTAGGTGGCCTTCAGAGAGATGGCGCGATCGATCGCAGCAATCACACCGCTATCCGTGCCATTACCCTTGTCGTCCAGCACTTTTAGATTGATGAGATTGGCGCCGGGTGCGACGCCGCGGAAGGTATGCGTAAAGGACGATCCGGTCGACAAGAGGCCGTTTCCGGCCAGAATCCCGGCCACATGAGTGCCATGGCCATAGTCATCACTGGTATTGGTGACGCCCGGGACGAAACTCTCGCTATAAACCACGCGAGAGGCGCCTTTACCGTCCGTCAGGTCCGGATGGTTATCGATGCCGCTGTCAATCACCGCTATGCCGATCCCAGTACCGATGAAGTTGTTCTGAAAGGCTACGTTCGCATTTACCGCGGCGGTGGAATAGTCCAGCGTCGGCTTGATCACCCGATCCGGCGTCAGATAGGCGACGTTCGGCAGGTTGGCAATCTTCTCCAACTGGTCCGCAGGCACCACGACGCTCAGCGAATTCACGTGCGCAGCCGGCCCCTTCTTGCGTCCGCCATTCTTCTTTAGGTCCTGGTCGTCGTTGTCTCCGGGGGCCTTTACATAGGTGACGATCACATCCTGCGGACCCTGGGCTGAATTGAGATCGTCGGAGATCTTCGGGTGTTTCTGCCCCGCAAATACCGGCACCATCGCGGCAATCAATACGATTACGAAGGAGGACCGGAGGTTCATTTGTGTGTTTTTCATCTGTTCGCTTTATCCCGTTTCCCTTTTACTTGCACCTGTTTCCTGCAACGGTGCATTCTTAGCCTGTTGGGGCTTTTCATTGCAACCTGGGGACCATCGCTAAGGTGTTGAAACTATAGGTGCTTCATCCGCCTTCTCCGCGACATCGCGTCACCCGGTACTCGATTGCGAAGGGTCCTTAAATCTACCGGTCCACTGTCCGGAAACCCGAGTGCCAGCAGCAGATGGGACTGCATACCTAGTCGGGATCGCCCGGAATTAACTAGTTTTGGATGCATCAGAAGTACCTGGGTAATCGTTCAGCGGGGCCTGATCACCCTGGTGTGAGTAATGAGTGTCAGTAAAGTAATGAGTGTCAATAATGAGTGCCAGGCCTGGGTGTCAGGCCTTACGCAGAAGCCGTGCCACTTTGTCACTCCTGTCGCGGCGTTGTCCGAGATTGGCGGGACCTAGGGATTTGCAAGCAATAGGCAGGTGTAGGGAGAGAAACAGGCAGAGCAAAGAGCAGGGGCTAAGGCCAGATACTCGGCTTATTGAACGTGCGTGCGGCTTGAACGTGTGTGTGGTTACGAAGTGAGTGAAACCGTTTCGTTGCTCTCTGCCGCGACACCGTATTCTTTCAAACGCCGTTGCAGGGTCCGTTTGGAAATGCCCAGGCGGTCCGCCGCCTTTTGCCGGTGGCCGCTTTCCAGATCCAAAGCCCTAAAAATGGCGCTACGCTCCAAGCCGTTCAAGCCGTTCC
Source organism: Terriglobia bacterium (assembly GCA_025350105.1). GTDB lineage: Bacteria > Acidobacteriota > Terriglobia > Bryobacterales > Bryobacteraceae > Palsa-187. The sequence goes on from JANXYJ010000161.1 coordinate 5,556, forward strand.
CGCCACCGGTAAGTGACCCGGCTACCGAAATCGATGCCAGCGAGCTAAGGCTCGCGCTGAAACCATTGCCGCGGAAATCCTCGGGCAAATCGTCCTCGGTGATTTCGGGACCGTTCGACAAGATCGCCGCCCGTACCACCACGTTGCGTAACTCCCGGACGTTACCTGGCCAATTGTGCTCCAGCAGACGCCGGAGAGCGCCGTCGGAGAAGAACAACTCCTGGGGCGGGCGGCCGGCAACACTTTGCCGGCTCTTGCTTTCCAAAGCCAGATAGTGGTTGGCCAAGGGAATAATATCGTCGCGGCGCTCACGCAAGGGCGGCACGGCAATACGAATCTGCGAGAGCCTGTGATATAAATCGCTGCGAAACCGCCCCTTCTCAATCGCGCCACCCAGATCCTGATTGGTGGCCGTAACCAAGCGGACGTCCACCGCCACTTTCTTCACCCCGCCCAGGCGATAGTAGGCGGCACCATCCAGTACGCGCAGCAGTTTTACCTGCAACCGGGGATCCAGATCACCAATTTCGTCCAGGAACAGGGTCCCTTGGTTGGCCAGCTCAAATAAGCCCTGCTTGCTGGCGTCCGCGCCACTAAAGGCCCCTTTTTCATGACCGAAGAGTTCGCTTTCCAGCAGGTTATCCGGAATGGCGGCGCAATTCAGATCGATCCAGGAGTGTGCTTTGCGGGTGGAAAAATGGTGGATCGCACGGGCCACAATTTCTTTTCCGCTACCACTTTCTCCCGTGATCAGAATCGCTGCGTTACTGGCAGCCACCTTCTGCACCATTTCGAGAACGCGCCGCATCGCATCGCTGCCGAAGACAGCTGGCACTCCGAGGAAATCATATTTCTGCTGAGAAGGCGGCATCGAAGGTAGACAAAGGGTGCACTTGTCTATTCGGCAGAAATAGCGTTCAGCACATAGGGTTTTCCCTTGAATGGGTTACAGGGACCGGCCCATGCCCTGTGTCCATTCCGCGGAACACAACGATACGGCAATCAGTTTGCCGGCGCCAGCCCTCTGCAGAATCGCATGCATTCTGTCGATAAACTCCATGGACCTGCACCGTCGGGATAATCGTGCTTCTATTTTTCTCCAACTTCGCGCGGCAACTACCCAGAGTAGCGATCCTGACCGTGTTTTCCGGCCTCTTTTGCGGGCTGATGATGCACTACGCTCCAGGCGCACAGGTGGATGATCGTGAATTGAATCTACGTTTGAATCAGCAAAGTATTGAAACCATCCGTGCCGAGAAAGCCATGCAAGGCAGGCTGGGCAGCGTCGTGGCTCAATACATCGGCAGATTGCGGCATGGCGATCTGGGCTATTCGCAATCACAAAGTGCGCCTGTAGGGGAGCTGATCCGGCAGAACGCTCCGGCCACAGCTCACGAACTGCTGTTCGGCCTGACGGGGAGTTGGCTGCTGGCACTGGGCCTTGCCATCCCATTTGGAGCCTCCTCTGCTTACAAAGTCTTTGACATGGCCGCCGCCTTGCTCTCGGGGTTGTTGCTGAGTTTGCCTACGGCCCTGTTGGCGTACTTGTGTTTGTCATCCACTTCCCTGGCCGGTGCCGGGGTGGATTTGGTGTTCGTGCTGGCGCTTGCGCCGCGAATTTTTCGCGTCGTAAAGAATTTGTTGCGGGAGGCCTACAGTGCCAGCCCGGTCCAGATGTGCAGGGCCCTGGGAATAGGCGAACTCCGCATTCTGGTAAGACAGGTGCTCCCCTCGGTCGGGTCCCCGCTTTTGGCTTTGGCGGCGACTTCGGTCGCGATGGCGCTGGGTGTGGCCATTCCCATCGAAAGCATTTGCGACGTGGCTGGACTTGGAAGGCTGGCCTGGCAGGCGGCGCTATCGCGGGATCTCTTCTTGCTGATCAACCTGACCATGCTGATGGCCTTGACCACCTCCCTCGCGATGGCGGCGGCCGATGCGATCCGCAGCAGTGGTCAACGGGTATCTCCAAAGTCCTCTCGCATGACGCAGCGGACGTCGGCAATGTCGGCGGGTAGTGAAAGTCTGGCATTGGAGCCCGCGGTATGACGCTTTTGCGTCGTGGGGCCATCGGGGTACTGATGGTGATCGCCTCGGCCGCTGTGGCGCCAGAGTTATGGACCCCGGCCCACTATGCAACCCAATTTCGCGAAGCGGCGGACGCGGAACCGTCCGGCCGTTTTCCGCTGGGAACCGACCGGCTGGGACGGGACCGGTTATCGCGCCTGGTCTATGGCACCCGAGTCTCTCTGCTCTTGGCGCCAGCAGCAGCCTTGCTCTCTTGTGGTGCGGCAGCTTTAATGGGAGGGTCGGCTGCGGTGGCTGGCGGGTTGACTGAAACGGGCATTATGGCTTTGGCCGACCTGTGCCTGTCTTTACCCTGGTTGTTTCTGCTATTGACCATGCGGGCGCTTTTGCCTCTCAATGTTTCTCCGCAAACATCCATCGCTCTGACGTTTCTGTTGTTGGGTGTGCTCGGCTGGGCTGGGCCAGCCAGAGTGATTTTCGCAACCGTCCGTAAACTCCAATCGTCGGATTTTATCCTGCAGGCGCACGCGGCTGGCCTTGGGCCCAGACAGGTATTTCTGCGCCACCTGACGCCCAACTTAGCGCCCGTGCTGCTGGCGCAATTTTGTGTCGCGGTCCCCTTGTATGTTCTGGCGGAGGCGACACTTGGCATGCTTGGCCTGGGGGTGGCGGAGCCTTTGCCATCGTGGGGAAACATTTTGCGCGAACTCGAAAGCGGCAATGCGCTCAGCCAGCCGTGGCTGTTGGTGCCGGTGGTGTTATTGGCGCTGGTGGTAGCCAGTTTTCAAGCGGTTATGCCCGCGCAAACGGGCGAGAAGGATTACGCATGACGAAATTAGGCAAAGTAAAGCAGACGCGCTGGAAACTGTATTTGTTGATCGCCGCGATCGCCTGCGGCGCACTCGTCCTGGGTCCCGGTGTATTGCATTCGGCTGCCTTGGACAAGCCGGCTCCCGGTGGTGAATTGCGAATGTCACTTTATGCCGACGTCAAGACTCTCGACCCGTGGCTGAGTGACGATACTCCGTCCGATACCGTGCGCTACCTGACCGAAGGCGTTCTGATTCGCATCAATCGCCGGACGCAACAGCCGGAAGCGGAATTGGCAACATCCTGGAAAGTCTCGAAGGATGGCCGGAAGATCGAGTTTCAGTTGCGCAAAGGCGTCCAGTTTCCAGACGGAAGTCCATTTGCTGCAAGGGATGTGATCTCCACGTTCGACCATTTGCTGGACCCATCGCTGCATGCTCCAGTGGCGGATAGCTTCAAGTTTGATCAGGGCGTTGTAAAGGTGACCGCGCAGGGTGACTACACGGTAACTGCCGCATTCCCGGTTCCCGTCCCGGGCAGCGAGCGATTGTTTGATCTGGTGGCGGTGGTTTCGGCGAAGTCCAGCAGCAGGCCAGCGCCGGGGCTGGGCGCTTTCCTGATTCAGGAACGCAAACCCGGCACCTCCATCCTGTTAAGACGCAACCCAAGCTATTGGAAACACGACGCGAACGGCCATGCTTTACCCTATTTTGATTCGGTGCGGCTGGACATTCAGCAAAACCGTGATCTGGAATTGTTGAAATTTCGCCGGGGAGAAGTCAGCGTCATCGATGTGCTTTCGCCGGATCTTTTTGAACGCCTGTCGAAGGAAGCCCCGGGCAGCGTGATCGACTCCGGTCCGACTTTTGATTCCGACTTCATGTGGTTCAATCAGACGGCCAAGTCTCCCGTGCCCGCCAACAAGAAGGAATGGTTCCGGTCGGAGGTTTTCCGGCGAGCGGTCTCGGGGGCCATCAACCGGGCAGACATTGCGCGCCTGGTTTACAAGGGTCACGCCAGCCCTGCACTGGGACCGGTTTCTCCCGCTAACAAGCTCTGGTTTAATGCCAATATCAAACCTGAAGTAATTGATACATCGTTGACGTTGAAGCAATTGATTCAAAGCGGCTTCACCCTTCAGTCTGGCTCGCTTAAAGACCACACCGGAGCGCCGGTGGAGTTCTCGATCATTACCAATGCCGGCAACAAGTCCCGCGAGTTGATGGCGACCCTCATTCAGCAGGATCTGGCCAAGCTGGGAATCAAAATCAACGTGGTTACCCTGGATTTTCCGTCGCTGATCGAGCGCATCACGCGGAGTTTCGATTACGAAGCCTGCCTGCTGGGTTTCACAAATGTGGAAGCAGATCCCAACGGTGTGATGAACATCTACTTGAGTTCCGCCAGCAATCACGCCTGGAATCCGGGGCAGAAAGCGCCCGAGACGCCATGGGAACACGAAGTCGACAAGTTGATGTTGGCCCAGGCCGCCACACCGGACTATCATGCCCGGAAAAAGAATTTTGATCGTGTCCAGGAAATCATTCGCCAACAGGCGCCCATCGTTTTTCTGGTGCATCCGAATGCACTTTCAGCGGTTGCGCCGTCGCTAGCCGGGGTGAGCCCAAGTGCATCCTATCCGCATACTTTCTGGAATGCGGAGAATCTGTTCTTCACCAAAAAAAGTGGTCAATAGGAATTTAACTCCACAATGTCCCCGCTGCTCAAGATCAACATCTCGGTGGATTACCCGCGCAATCCAGGGGTATTGCAAAGCCTTACATTAGAGGCGCATGCTGGTGAAATTATTGGGCTTGTGGGCCGCAGCGGCGAGGGCAAGAGCACGGTTACCATGGCGATCCTGGGGCTGCTCGGCTACAAAGGCGGCAAGTGCGCGGGAGAGATCCTGTTTCAGGGCCGCAACCTGCTGGAATTAAATCAGCGCGAGATGCGCTGCGTCCGCGGCAAAGAAATCGGCCTGGTTCCGCAAAGCCCGCTGGCTGCGTTGAATCCCAACCTTCGTCTGCGGGCACACTTGGAAGAGGCGCGACGGGCGCACGATGGGGAAAAACGTGATTGGGCGGGCCTGATGGAAAGCGTAAGCCTGCCCTCAGAGGCGGCTTTTTTAGACCAATTGCCGCGCAATCTGAGCGTGGGCATGGCGCAGCGTTTTATGATCGCCATGGCCATGGTTCATCGTCCGCCGCTGCTATTGGCAGATGAGCCAACCAGCGCTCTGGACATGATTACGCAGGCGGAGATTTTGAAACTATTTGCGCGCTTGAACCGGGAGCAAGGAGTAGCCATGTTGTATATCTCCCATGATTTAGCTTCCGTGGCGTCCTTGTGCCACCGCGTGGCTATTTTGCATCAGGGGAAGGTTGTGGAATGCGGGGCCACCGGCGATGTGTTCCAAAATCCGCAACATGCCTTCACCCGGCAATTGATTGCGGCCATCCCGCAGCCCCCACAGTCGTCGCTGGTGGCCATGGGGAAGGCTTTGCGTCCGGACTGGAACGAAGCTGAAACCATGGCACCAGAACAAGCCGCTTCCGAGCACTCCCCGGTACTGTAGCGCTACCTCTCTTGCGGTTTGCGTTTCACCAGGGTCTTGCGAAAGCCACTGGTGGCATTGGAGGGCACGCCAACCTTTCCGTCCAACTGGGTATTCTTAGCCTGCAGCATCCACTTTGAGGGCCGGCCACGTCGAGCACCGTGCACCATCGCCAAGCGCTCCAGCGCAAAGATGGCACTATCCAGACGCGCCAACTCCGCGCGCAATTCCTCAACAATCGCAACCAAGTCCATCTGATTCCTCCGCCTCCGTCAACTGCCGCTTGGTAGGAGAGCAAAAAGCGTACGGCAGTTTCGTATACGAACGGCTCATCGACCGGGGAGCTTGTGTTGGTTAATTTGCATTTGAGTGGAACGTCGATTCGCCCGAATGCAGGGTTTAGACTTGCCCGGCCTATTCTTTTTCACCCATTCTTGTTCGCCTATTCTTTTTCGCCTATTCTTTTTCAACGACGAGATTATTCCTTACCGAAAAAACGCCGGCGACACCGTTGGCCTTAATCCCGGCCAAATTCTTATCGGCTTCGGTGGCCACTACGCCCTCCAGTGCACAGTTCCCGTTCTTCACGATGATGTGAATGGGCGGAACGGCACGGAGGCTGTAACGATCAAGGCCAGGGGTGCTGAAAATGGCGCGATAGATGGCCAACCGCAGACGGTCATCATTGGGCGAAAGGGGCAAAACTTCAATTTGGTTGTCAACGCTCTCAATCCCTTCAATCCCCGCAACGCTCTTGCCAGCATCGGTCCTCATTACGGGCCGGGTTACCTGACCCAAAAGTACAACTTTACTGCCGTCGAGTCTGAAGGCAAGATTGTCGAAGACTCCATAGTAGGGCAGCAAGACCAGCTCGTGACGAATTTCCCGGATCAGCCGCTGTTGCCCCTTGGGTGAGACTTCCCGTTTTGCTTGTGCCTGTAAGTTGCTTGGCGGGAATGCCGCCGCCAACGCGATCGCCAACATCGTTATGGTGACTGATGGAAAGCGCTTCATTTTGTTTTCTTCCTTTCGGTATCTGACTTGATTCGTCGTGAATGCCGCAAACCGGGCGGCCTTCTGTCAAGTTATACGCCAACGACCACCTTTAGAGCACGTCTATCTCCAAGACGGTCTTGACAAAGCTGGGGACTCTTGGGCCGAACACGCTCAGCAAACGATCTGTGCGGATTTCACTGCAAGCCAAGTGCTTGGCGGACGGCCTGGGTTGTTCGATCCTTCCCATTCCTGGCAAGATTCTCGATCGTCGCGAACGACCGTGGTTCCATCCGGTCAATATAAAGATGGCCCCGCAGGTGATCAATCTCATGCTGCAGAATACGGGCGAACCATCCGGAGGCCTGCAATTGACGAGCGGTGCCCGTCTCATCCAAATACTCCACGGTGACGTGGCGCGCACGCTTCACCAGGGCACGGAACCCGGCCACGCTCAGGCAACCCTCAAAGAACTCTATCATTTCCTCAGATGCCTGCACAATTTGCGGGTTCACCAGCACCATGAACGGGACGGGCACGCGCTCGCGCTCCGCCAGTTTTTCGGGAGCGATGCCTTGGGAGTATTCCGGGCGGTCTTCGATCACCGCCACTTGAATGGGCAGGCCGATTTGCGGGGCGGCCAAGCCGACGCCGGGCGCATCCCGCATGGTTTCGCGCATGTGCCCGATGAGTTGGTCGAACTCGGGCTGGGTGATTTCTTCCGCCAAAAGCGGACGCGCCGCTTGGCGCAAAACAGGGTCGCCGGTCTGGACAATTTTCAGGCGCAAGGGCAAGAGCTTGGAGTTAGCGTTCCCAGGGACGATGGTGCGGCGCGGCATCGCGATCCGCCACACGATCATACAGATGCTTTTCGGTGGTGGTTCCCAGCGCCACGTTGTAAAGGCTGGTCATTCCCAAACCTTCGCGCAAATCTTCATCGAAGGCGTGCAAGGCTTTCAAATGCCCCGCCTGGGCCGCCAATTCCTTCCCCGAGGGAGTACGAAAGATCATCTGGTAACCAAGATTCACTAGTGCGCCAATTTCCCCAACCATCACCAAGCCGGTGTGAACAATGCTGGGCGTTCCGTCGGCATTGGATTTCACCACCGCGCCGTAGCCTTTGCGCTGCACACGTGATTGAACACCAGATCCGCCGCCGGGCTCAGACTGGCTGGTGAACCCCAGTGCCTGAAGGCCGGAGATGCGTTCGTCGAAGGAAGCGATTTTAGCGACTTGGTTACGAAAGAACATAGAAGTCCTATTATAGCTGCGGTATCGTGTTAAGTTGTAACGGATTGAGATTCAGTTTGTGGGGAGAAGTGTCATGAATCATTTATCAACGCAGCGGTGGGCCAGGTGCCTCGTGGTGTTGGGCAGCGCGCTGGTGGCACAAGCCCAGGACGTTGCCATTACCAACGCACGGGTGATCGTAGGCAACGGCACGGTGATCAACTCCGGCACCATTGTCGTTCGCGGCGGCAAGATTGTTTCGGTTGGCGCGGGCCAGGCCAGCGTGCAAGGGCTGAAAGTGATCGACGCTAAGGGCATGAGCGCGATGCCGGGCTACATCGATGCTCACCGGCACGTGAACACGGGCCCTAATGAAAAAGAAGAAATGCAGCGCTTGCTGGAAGCCGGCTACACCACGGTGCTCTCGGGTGGCGGGCCCGCGGAGGGCAACCTAATCCTGCGCGATCACATTGAAAAGGGCGTGATCAACGGGCCCCGCATTATTCCGTCCGGGTCTGTCCGGTTGAACATCACGCCAGACGAGGCTCGCGCGGCAGTCCGCAAGATGGCTGATCAGGGGATCAAGTACACCGGCGAGATCGCGTTGACTCCCAAGCCCGGCCCTTCGGCGAAGGAGATCGAGACGCTGAAGGCCATCGTCGACGAAGCCAAGAAAGTGGGTGTGCTGGTGCAGGTGCACGCGGTGAGCCCACCCGCGATGATGGCCGCCGTGGACGCCGGCGTGCCGCTGCTGGTGCATACGCCGCACTTTGGCTGGCTGACGTTCGCTGAGGCCAAGCGCGTGCAGGCGGCCGGTATCAAACAACTATCGACGATTGGTTTCGGCGTGCCTGTGTTTGGAGTTTTTGCGGATGACAACCAGCCGCGTTTCCGGGACGGTAAGACGTGGCCGGAATCGATTCTGGACGGTGACGGGCGCGGCCAGGAGGCCGGCTACAAGGCGGTGAATGCACGTACCTCCTGGGACGCCGGCGTGGTCTACGGCTACGGCACCGATACAAATTACGACGCTCTGGCTGGACTGGAACACGAATTGAAGAGCCTGAACCTGATGTTCTCCATGCCGGACATCATCAAACTGATGGGGCCGAACACGGCCGCCTACATTCAAATGAGCGATCAACTGGGCACGCTAGAAACGGGCAAATTGGCTGATCTGATCTTGTTGGACGGCAATCCGTTGGATGGGTATTGGAATATGTTGCATACCAAGGTGGTGTTGAAGGGCGGCGTAGTGGTAGTCGACAAACGCAAATAGTCTATGCGGAGCCTTGCGTTCTTACTAGTGAGTATCGCGGTGTTCGGACAGCAGACGTCCGAAAAAGCGCTGGTCAGCGATTTGGTTGCGGCTAATCGCATTCTGGCGCATGAGATCAACGTGCTGGATGCCTATGGGCACATCAGCGTACGCTCTACTACGAATCCGAATCACTATTATTTGTCGCGGGCGATTTCGGCGGGAATGGTGACGGCGGCGGATATCATTGAGTACGACTTGGAGAGCAAGGCGGTGCCGGGTTCGTCGAATGACAGTTATCTGGAACGCTTCATTCATGGCGAAATCTATAAGGCGCGGCCCGACGTGATGGCGGTGATTCACGCGCATTCCGCCGAGATGATTGCCTTCGGGGCATCCGGCGTTCCCCTGCGCAACATGATCCACACGGGAGCGTTCATCAATGACGGCGTGCCCGTGTGGGATGTGCGTAAATTTGGGGGATCGGCAGATGACATGCTGATTCGCAATCCGGTGTTGGGTAAGGCACTGGCTGCGGGTTTGAGCAACAGGACCGCCATGATCCTGTTCGGACACGGCGTGGTGATTGTCGGCAATTCTCTGCCCACGGCCGTTAGTAATTCGTATTTCCTGAACATGAATGCACGCATCCAGATGGATGCCCTGCGGCTAGGCGGCGGGCAATTGAGTTACCTGGAACGGGAGCCCGGCGCGAAGCCCACCGGAACGCCTGCTGGCGCGGCTGCCAACAATCGCGCTTGGGAATATTGGAAGCGCCAAGTCGCGGCGAAACTGGCGAAATAGCCTAGTGCGTTTTCGCGAAACGATAGTCGCCAGAAACGTGCTTCATAAACAGCCCGGTCACCGCGCCTTGCGGGTCCCGAATAAATTCCACGGCCAGGCCGCCGAAACCCGAAAAAGTGGTCTGAGAACGGGCGAACTGGCGTTCTACTTCTTTGCCATCGACGGAGCCTGACAGAACTCCCTCGGCAAAGGTGAATACTGCGGTGCGGGCTTTGAAGCGCCAGTACTTGGGTTGCTCCACATAGGTTCCGGCGTACTTGGCCAGAACCTCGGGAGCCACTTTTACTTCCGATTTGGTTTGATCGGATGCCTTGCCTACCCAGTGCTGGTGGCCTTTGTCGTTGTCGTTGCAAACATATTCCAGTACTTCTGTATCGGGGGCGATTTCCGCGGTTACCGTCACGGTCCACGGCTTGGCGTAGATCGCCGGATCGGAATAGGTGGCCGAAACTTCCAGATGACCGTAATCTTTGCGCCGGTAGCGCTCGGTTATTTTCAAAGCTTCGGTATGCGCGTGGCCGTTGTAGTCCAGCCAAGTGCGGTCGTTATAGCCGGAGCTCTCGACGACCAAGGTTTCGCCCTCAAAATGCCCGATGGAATAGCCCATCCAACTGGGCTGCGCTGGGTTTGCCTCAAGTTGCCGCCCGTCCATAAACACCTGCCGATAGGTAAGATCCTGATTCAAAATGATCACCAGTGCGGGCGTCTGGACGATTTTCATCATGCCGCCGCCGTTGCTGTCGGCGTCGTTGAGGTAGCCAGGGCCCGACGGCAAACACTGCGCGCTCATGTGATCCTTCGAAAGATCTTCCACGCGTTGCTGAGAAAGCGTCCGCGCCCAAGGTTGAACCTCGCCGGGCGGCAGGTCCATCGTAATGTTAGCGCGATAGCGGGAAATTCGATTCCATAGCCCACTGAAATCCGGCTTGCCTTCGGAGGTGCGGGGAGTAGGCGCGTTAAAATTCGGCTTGCCGTCAGCAGTGCGAGGAATGCCGGGCGTGGGATAGGTAAGCCACTGGGCAGCCAGGAAGGAGGGTAGCGGGGTTATCGCCAGCGCCAGCAAAATCGGACGGTAAAGCTTGCACATGTCAGTGAGCCGTGTAAACTCCTTCAGGGCACATCGTATCAAAACCGAGCCTAACCGCAAAGCCCTTAGGTACTTTCCCTGAGGGGTGCTCGGTAGAAATGATTGTCGCCGGTCCCTCTCTCCGATCCGTATTTAGCCGATTCAGTGTCTAGCAGGAAACAACTATGCCGATGATTGAAGCCGAATTTGCGATGAATCCAGATCCGCGTTGCGCCTGTGTGCTTCTCCTGGACACGTCCGGATCGATGGCGGGAGCGCCGCTCCTTGCTCTGAACAAAGGCCTGCAGAGCTTTCAGCAAGACCTTCAGGAAGACGCGCTGGCCAAGCGCCGCGTGGAGGTTGCCATCGTCACTTTTGGGAACAATGGCGTGCAAAAGGTTCAGGACTTCGTCACAGCCGACCAATTTGCGGCGCCGACATTAGTCGCCGGCGGAGTAACACCGATGGGAGAAGGTATCAACACCGCGCTCGATCTGGTCACCCAACGCAAGAAGGAATATAAGTCCAACGGCGTTGCTTACTATCAGCCTTGGGTGTTCCTGATTACCGATGGCGCGCCCAATCCCGGGAGCCCCTGGCAGGAGGCGGCGGAGCGAATCAAGGCGGAGACGGCCGCAAAATCCCTGGCGTTTTTTGGCGTGGGTGTGGCCGATGCCGATATGGAAGTGCTTTCGCAAATCACTCCGCGCGCGATCAAACTCGACGGTTTGCGCTTCGGCGAATTGTTCATCTGGCTTTCGCAAAGCCAGAAGCGCGTTTCGGCCAGCAAGCCCGGCGAACAGACCGCGCTGCCGCAGGTGAATTTCGGGGCACCCGTCTAGTCCACCCATGACCGCAAACTCGTGGCGCGTATTGGGTTCCTCCGTCCGGGGCAGTTCCCATGTAAAACGTCAGGTAGAGTGCCAGGATGCGCACGTAGTTCAAATGATCGACGACGCCCGTTTCGTGATCGCGGTGGCCGACGGAGCGGGCTCGGCCAAGCGCGCCGCCGAAGGTGCCAGCGCAGCTTCGGCAGCAGCAGCAGAGCACATTCAGTACCATCAAGCGAACGCAAAAACGCAAGCCGAGTGCGAGGATTTGCTGCGCTCCAGCATCGTTGCGGCGCGGACCAAACTGGAAACACTGGCAGCGGAAACCGGATCACCACTGGCGGATTTCGGAACTACACTCCTGGTCTGCTGCGCAGATACACAGTCAAATTGGCTGGGAGTTGCCTCCATTGGCGACGGTGCCATCGTACTGCGGCAACATGATGGCACGCTCGATCTGATTCAGCCTACCCGGCAGAGCGAGTATCTGAATGAAACGGACTTCGTGACTTCGCTGCGTGGATTAGAGCACATTCTGCTTGACGTCCGCCCGCTAGAACAGGTGAACGCCATTGCTGTGTTCACCGATGGCGTCGAGTGGGCGGCGATCAAGTTTAAGGAACGCACTCCGCACGCGGCGTTCTTTCAACCGCTGTTCAGCCATGTTGCGAATCAGGCAGTTACCGCGGCGGATCTGGATGAGTTTTTGGGTTCTGAACGATTCTGTCAACAAACCGATGACGATAAAACGCTGGTGATCGCTGTAAGAGGTGACGCGGTAAAACATGACGCGATGAGCATATGAATTACATAGACCAGAGCGGTCAACCGATTGGGCTGGGCGCGCGCCTGGGTTCCGGTGGTGAAGCGGATGTCTTCGCCGTAAACGGGCAACCCGATGTGGTGGCAAAGATTTACAAGGCGGACAAGATCGTCAAGACGTCCGCGCAAGGCGATCGGACCAGGAATGACGAGCGCACCGCAAAATTACGTGCGATGGTGGCCAACCCGCCGGCCGACCCAACTGCCGCTAGCGGCCATGTCTCGATCTGTTGGCCGCAATCAATGATTTTCGAAGGGCCCAGTTGCGTTGGTTTCCTGATGCATCTGGTGGATTTCAAGACCGCCGTCCCACTGCTGCGCCTCTACAATCCGCTGGACCGGCAACAGGTGACCACCAGTTTCACCTGGCAATATCTTTTACGGACCGCCGTGAACATCGCAAGCGCGGTGGATTCCATTCATTCGCATGGCTACGTGATTGGCGATGTGAACGAAAGCAACATTCTGGCCACCAATCAAGCGCTGGTGACGCTGGTGGATTGCGACTCCATGCAGGTCTACGATCCAATCGCCAAACGCCATTATCGCTGCCCTGTCGGCAAAGCTGAGTTCACGCCGCCGGAGTTGCAAGGCCTGAATTTCGGCACCGTCGATCGGACCACCGAACACGACAACTTCGGATTGGGGATTCTTATTTTCATGCTGCTGATGGAGGGCATCCACCCTTTCGTCAACGGCGTTTGGACCGGTGACGGCGACCCTCCGTCGATCGAAGACCGCATACGGCTCGGCTATTCACCCTACGCCGGATCGCTGCAAATGAAGCCGATGCCAGCGGCGCCGCCTTTCAGCATTCTGCCGATCGAAGCTCGTTTATTGATCGAGCGCTGTTTTAAGGACGGCCATACGGACCCGTCGGCCAGACCGAAGCCCGGAGAATGGCTTAGTTGCCTGCGCACCATGGAAACGTCACTGCGCACTTGTGACCAAAGCCGCTTCCACGTTTATAGCGCGCATCTTACCAGTTGCCCCTGGTGCGAACGAACGCAATTGTTGGGACGGGATCCCTTCCCTGCTGTGGCTGCAGCGGTACCGGTGCCCAAGCCGGCTGTCGTGCCTGTCAATAACGCTCCGCAAGCGCCGCTCCGTGCTACGGCATTTCAATCGGCGCCATCGGTCAAGCTTTCGTCGAATCTGGCCACGCCTGTGCCCAAAGCGTCGTATCCGAAAAAGATGGCGGTGGGAATGGGCGCCGCAGTCGCGGGCTTGGCTGCCCTCGCGTTTGGTTGGCACAGCTTCAACGCTATCAGTAGCGTAAAGGATCCGGTGGAAACATTACAGCCGGCCACTGCGATGACAACCCAGCCCGAGGGGTCCAAAACCAAGTCCGGCGCCCCCACAAGGGTCGGCGATTCCACGACCACGGCCAGTGGCATAAGGATCGAACCCATTGTGCTGGCGCGCGGCGTGGATGCGAATCGCAATCCGGTCAGCCCGGCAAGTACATTTTCTGAGTGGGATTTCCTGGGTCACCGGCTGACCGTTTATGCCCGTTACCAGAACCCGGTCAAAAGGCCGTCGACGTTTTTGGTGCGCTGGCACATTGGTGGTCAGACCGTAAATGCCGGGCCCTATGATCTTCCGCAAGGCAGCGATGCCATCACGCTGGATTATCCGGGAAAAATCTCCGTAGGACAGCATTCCGTGGAGATTCTGGCGAACGGTGCACCAGCGCAAAGAGCCAGCTTCGTGGTGACTGCGGAGGTGCCCACGAATACTGTGGCGCCGCAGAACATGGCCTCCGCGCCGGAAACCATCACCACTCCGCTAGCCGCAGCGGCGCCATCCTCAGTACCGGCCATACCAGCCAACGTGGCAACCCACTCCTATCCGGCCAAACACAAGCATAAGGTTGGGGGCTGCAGTGGCACGCTGACGCTGACGGCGGACTCCATTTCTTTCAGTGGTGGCGAGCACGCCTTCACATCCGCCCGCAATGACGTCACGGCCGATCACGATGGTATTGCCGATCGTGCTGACAAAAAGTGGCGTTTCGCGATTCAGGGAATGGACGTCACCCGGCTCATATTTTTGTGGAAAGAGCGCGGAGCAGTTACTTATTAGTGGTTACGTACTAAGGGGCCGACTCAGGTGGCCCGCGCCGCCGGTTCCGCAAAAAGCTTTCGACGAACCAGAACACGGCGGCCATCGCTACCATCGCCATCAACCAGCGGGCGGCCGTTGCCAGGAACGCAGCCGTCATTGTAGGCCAACTCAGGTGAAATTGCGCTAACTGGCTTCCCCGCTCCGCGAGCCAATGCCAACCGGTGTGAGCGATCAAGGCGGAGAGAATGATGCTGCCGATGCGCTCCGCGACCATAAAGCGAAAGAGCAGATCCAGCAGCGGGACGCAGACCGCCAGCACCAACAATTGGCCCAACTCCACGCCGATGTTGAAGGAGAGCAGTGACGTCAACAGATGCGAGCCGGCAAATTGCAGCGTCTGCCGCAAGGCAAAGGAAAATCCAAAGCCATGGACCAGTCCAAAGGCAAACGCCACCATCCACCTGTGCCCGGAAGTCATTCTACTTTCGCTTGCCCGCACAATATTTTCCAGCGCCATGTAAACGATGGAGGCCGCGATCAGGGTTTCGATCAACGGCGGAAACCACAACGCCTCCGGCGCCAAATCGTAGGCCGAGGCAATCAGCGTAATGGAATGCGCCACCGTGAACGCGGAGATGATAGCAATAAGCGGGCGCAAACGGCGGAATGGAATCACTAGACACAGCAGAAACAACAGGTGATCGGTGCCATCCAGGATGTGGCGGAAACCAAGTTCGATAAAACGCGACGCGGCTTGCCACCAGCCCGGGTCAAGGTGAAGTAAGCCGGGATTCCCAGTAAACTCAAACGCCCGAACAGGGCCGTCTGGCATCACAAAGCGCAACGCCGTAACCACGCGGATGCCTAACCGCGCCAGCCCCGATCGCAATGAGAAATGCGCCTGTGCGGAGGCAATCGCATAATCAAACTCAATGTCCAAGAGAGTCTGGTTCCACACGACATTGGTCTCTGGAGACAGTCTGGCTCCGCGGATGTGCGCCAAAGCTGCATCATATTCACCGAATGAACGGTCCGATTCCAAGGAGAGTTGCGTGTGCACCACTTGCGGTTTGGCCAGGACGGCATCCTCTTCGTATAGAGTGAGGGCATCGGAAATCCACAAAGTTGCGGCGTCGTGCAGCAAGGGCTGGGTGCGGTCGAAATCCAAGTAGCCATTACGCTGCGGAAATTCGATGTCGCGCATGGCTTGCAACGGCACACGGACCAAGGCGTGCAAATGCTGGCCTTCCGGCTTCAGGAAAATCTGCACAGTGACATCGTTGGGGATTTCATGCGCCTGAAGGCTAACCGTCAAAACGGCCCAGAATAACGCGAGGAACGATCCGGCACTTTTGAACCCGGTACTTTTAAACAAGGAAGACATTGGCCTGATAACCCCGCTAGCTTAACCCATTTTGATGAGCCCTGCGCCCGACGAATGCAAAGATGACGAATGCAAAGGAGAGCGGCGCGAATCGGGCTAAGATTGAGTTGAGATGAACCAACCCTCCCCTTTATTAGTCCAAACGGCGCTAACCCAAGCGTCGCCAACCCAAGCCGCAGCACAAGAAGGCAAAAAAACGATCCAGCAGGTAGCGCAGTCCTATGGCATCGGCATTTTGAACCGCCACCTGTTCCTTTGTTCAGAACAGAGCAAACCGAAGTGCGCCCCGGCGGAAGAAACCACCCGATCCTGGGACTATCTGAAGAAACGGCTGGTAGAAGAAGGACTGGTGCCGACAGACAAGGCGCCAAAACCGCCCAATTGCGTCTACCGTAGTAAGGCCAATTGTCTACGTATTTGCGAACAAGGACCCATCGCCGTGGTATATCCAGAAGGCGTTTGGTATCACTCGGTTACACCGGAAGTTGTGGAGCGGATCATCCAGGAACATCTGAAGGGTGGAAATCCTGTGGAGGATTTCGTGATCACCACCGATCGTCTAGGGCTGGCGACGGCTCCCGATTCACCTAGCGCGGTCTTAAGAAACCCTTAGTCGCAACCAAAACAAAATGGGCTAAAGCCCCTAGCATCTGCCGCCGATGTACCAGAAGGGATGTTGAATCTCTTTCGTAAGTTCGGTAAGGGCGCCAAACTGGCAAAGTTGGCGATCCCCAATGTCAAAGAGATTCATCGCGGCCGCGGCCTGAATGAAGAAGAGGCATGGCGCAATCTCGAAGGCGGTCAAGTCGATGAAGCCGAGAAATGCTTCGCGGCGGCTCTCGAGGAGAAGATCAACCCCGGCAAACGCCTGGAATTGACTTTGGGCCTGGCTGAAGCGCAGCGCCGCCAAGCCAAATTGGACGAGGCAGAAGTATCGGCGCGAACGGCGTTGATCCTGGCCAATGAGACCAAGAACCACGGCGCGCGCCTGGACGCCATGGATATCCAGGTGGATCTGTGCTTGGATCGAGGAGATTTGGGAGGGGCCCTGGCGCTGGCCGATGAGATCGTCCACATTGAGGACGGGCGCACCAAGCCAGATCCGATCCGCCAGGTGAAACACGTTCACAAACTTGCGTGCGTGCTGGTGCGGAATGAACAAGGCGAACTGGCGCTGGCGGCCTATGCGCGGGCAGCCAAGCAAGCCGACCACACGCATGGGCCTAATGATCTGATTACGGCGGACATCCTGAGTGGTTGGGGCGCCTTATTGCGGTTGGCTGGGCGTCATCCGGAATCCCAACAACATTTACGCCGGGCGATGCAGATTCACCGCGAAGCGCGCGGGGCGGATTCGCGGGAGCTCACCGCCGATATTTCTGAACTGGCCGCCTCTCTGGAGGAATCCGGCGACGTCCAGGCGGCGATGAACGAGTATGAAAAAGCGCTGTCCCTGCGTGAACGCCAACTAGGGGCCGACCCACACGAAACCGCCTTATTGAAAGTCCGTCTGGGCGCGCTTTACTTACAAGAGGGGCGTAGTTCCACAGCACGTGAACTATTGATCCATGCCATCCGGGTTTTGGAAAAAGGCGCCGACGACCATTACATTCTGGCTATGAAGGTTCTGGCCTACGCCGAGGAATTCACAGGCCGCAGCGAGGAAGCCAAGAAGCTACGGGACAAGGCGGATAAAGTTATCGAACGCCGGGAACGGGCGGCCCGCGGTGAGCCCGAGCTTTCAGCCCGTGAAGCCTTGGTGGAAGCGGCGGCGCTAACCCCCAAGAGCGATCTTTCGCCGATCTATCTTCCCAGCTCGAAACTGCCGCCTGGCATTCCAATGCCGCCGGCGGTTTACCCGCAGCAGGGGACCCCGGCACCGCCCTTTGCGTCAGGACCGGCAGCCCTGCAGTCTGCCTTGCACCAGGAGCAGTCGCACACGTTGCCGCCGAGATTAGCAGGCGCCGCGAATTTGGCAGGGCCGGGGCAAACCATCGTCCTAGTGATGTCTGACAGGGGGCCGGCCACCGATGCGGGCAGTGGTGCGGTTGATTTCTCTCACTTCTATTTACAGGAGGGCGTGCAAAAAGGAATCGAGCGGGGCCAGGAAGCGGCCGCGATGCTGCGAGCCATTCCCACACCCGGGCTCACACCTGGGCCCTCATCTACGCCCGCACTTGGGCCTGCACACCGCCCGGCGAGGATGCTGGCCTCGCAGGAGGTCCACGATCACAATGGATCGGCGGCCGAAGTTCCGGCCGGCGGGAGTGTGATTACCGCCCAGTTGGATCCATCCGAACCACAAATGAGGGCGTTAGATCCGGCATCGCAACCGATGCTGGATGCGGTGGCACCGCAAGTTTCAAGCAAGCTGGCGGCACTTTCACGGAGCACCGAAAGCGCGCCGCCAGGCGAGCCAGGTGCGCAGAATCGTATGGCGGAGGCGCCGGCAGAGGTGCCACCCGTGACGGCACCCGGCAGCGATTTGGCAGCGCTAGACCGGGTGACTTCGGCATCTTCAGCAAGACCGCCCGTCGAAACCCAGACCGAAAGACCGCGGCGGACCGCACCGCAAATCCCGCCGCCTCCGTTTGCCGGATTTCTGAAGCAGACGCCGTCGGCGGGGAAACCTGGCCCGTTCGGGCAACCATCGGTTGAGGCGGCAGCACTGGAGTTTGCGCCGTCGCCAATTACCTGGCAATCGCTTACGTTGGGGCCGGTGGTTGGTCCGCCACTGATGCCTACGTTGGAGGGGCCGATTTGGCGCGATTACAAGTTTCCCGATTGCAGGTTTAATGATCTGCCGGACTCCGGGGCTCAGCGAGGGAAGGGCTCATCGCCAGATAGACTTGAAGTTTTATGCGAGCAATTGGGTCTGGCCCGGGCAGGCACAGGTCTTGCTGTGGCAGGTCTTAACGACTTGCGGCTGCGGGAGGATTTTTCGGGTCCCCACTTGCCGGTTTGCAGTGTGGTTCCCTTCGCGATTACGGAGAGTTTCTCGGGCGCAAGCGCATTTGAACCGGCAATCGAAAACCTGGTGGCATTCGATGTTGAGAGCGCGGAACTCTGTTTCCCGAAACTGCGGGAAACGGTGGCCAATTCCGCGCTGGTTGTGGCCGATCAAGCGCCGCCGGCCGAGATCCAAGCCCGAATCGAATTATTGGGAAAGCAAATGGAACAGCAAGGGGCAGCGCGGATTCCGCTGGCGCTACGATATACGGGCGCGTTTGCCCAGTTCTCTGAGACCAAGCAAATTAAGCCGCCGGTGAGGGGAGAACAGGCGCGACAGGAAATCCTGCCCGCACAACCTGTGAACCCACTCGATTTAGAAAAGTTGTTGGCGGCAAGCGTGGGGCCTGGACCATTTGCGACGCGACGGGGCAGCGAAGACGCAGCACCGATTGGCGCCTCATCGATGACTCTGGCGACGGCTTCGGCGACGATGGCCTCGGTGATGAGCGCTCTCTTGCTCGCGCAGCCCAAAGCCGTTTTCAACTTGGCGCATCATCCGCTGGAATCCGCGATTCCCTTGCGTTTGGCGGAGGCAATGGGAAGCTCGCAAATCACGGGTTCCGCTACGCAGATCACCGGCGAGATACTGCGGGCAGCGATGCCACCGGTTCTCCTAAGATGGCAGACAGGTACGAGCCGGAATCTGGCTTCAGATGAATTGCTGGAATTGGCAGATCTGGAATGGGCAGGACCCGTGACATTCCCCGCCTTGTTGAAGACGGGTGCCGCGATGGGAACCGAATTGCCCGTACGAGCCGGGGCGGCATTGTCCGCGGTGCCATATTCTCTAAAGCTGGCAACGGCATCGTTGGCCGATGCGGATCACAAACCGGTCCGCCCGGCGGCCGCGCTGTCGCCCTTGCCGGGCACAAGCTTGTTGCCTTTGCCCGCAGCGACATCACGCAAGCCAGTCTCGAGTGGCATGCATAGTGATTTTAGAACGGTGGAACAGAGTGCAGGATGGCCCGCTGCATCCCGACCCGTCTTGTTACTAGCTGGATGTGCCGCTGACAACCCGGCCCTAGAACCCGCTGCTGCCGAGAAGTTACCGATTCCTGTCGCCATAAAAGCACTCGCTCCGCCAACGCCGGCAATAACGGCGACAATTGCCAAGGCCCGTCCAGCAGAGACGGTGGCCTATCCGGCTCTCAGCGCATTTGGCTTGCAGAAAGAACGCGCGTTCTCTCCGCAGGCCTTGAATCCGCCGCTGGGGTCGCCGATGGCGATGCGCGTATTGGTTCCCGTCAGAAGTACCTGCAACGGGATGCCGTCACTTGTCGTGACAGGCCTAATCTCGGGTTTGCCGGCCCAACCAGCACTTCCAGAAATCGACTCGAGCATCTGGCCAGGTGCCGTAACGCTGCAAATCGGCGGCAGACTTGCGCTGAACGCATTTCGTGCTTTGTCAAGTGAACCAGCCGGCATCCGCACAACCGAAATCCGGCCGATGTTGCCCCGCTCGCGAGACACCAGAGTCCGTTTTCTGCGGCCGTGGGATCAAAAGATTAGCATGGATGATTTTCTGCCAGCCGGAAGCGCGCAGACAGTCGCTACCGAACAGCCTGGAAACACGGAAGCCGCGCAGGCTCCTGCGGCTGACCCGTCGGAGCTGCCCAGCTTCGGCGGCGGCCCGGAACTGCCCGGTATGGGCGTCCCCGATCTGGATGACCTTATCTAAAATAACTGCCGCTGCGCGAAATCACCCACAGAGTTTGCGGTACCTCGCCGCGATAATACCCACTTAGACTCGAATCACCCGCCTACCCCCGGATATTGCTGGTAACTCACGTGCATTTGTCCTGCCGCTGGCCGTCTGTTTTTCAGGAGCGGCTAACGGGAGCTTTCTAGTGAGGAGATCGCGTTTACATGAACGAGTTTTATAGCGCCGTGGAGTCTTTGCGCTTCAGTACTTGGATTCGGGAGTCGGGCTCGATTTGGTCTTACCCAATTGTCCTTACCCTGCACACTATGGGTTTGGCCATCCTGGTGGGCTTCAATTGGGCAGTGGATTTAAGGCTGCTCGGCTTCGCGCCCAGTGTGCCGGTCGGGTCCATGAAAAACTTTTTTCCCCTGATGTGGTTTGGGTTTTGGATCAACTTAGTGTCCGGCGTCATTCTGTTGATGGCGGACGCGACGACAAAGATGACCAGTTGGGTTTTCGGGGTGAAGATGTTGTTCGTGATTTTGGGGATGATCATCTTGCGCAAGATTCAGACCGGCGTGTTTCATCCGGAAAAGGAAGACCTGGTGCAGGACGGCAAACTTCTGGCAGGCCTTTCGTTGACATGTTGGGTACTGGCGACCACGGCCGGACGGCTGATGGCATACCTGGGGCCGCAAGTGGGATTGAGCGGACCACAAATCAAATAGGAGACCACTGAAATGCAACTTCTGACCCAAATCTCCAAGTGGTTGATGACCACTCATTTGTCGCACGCAGTGGCGGGTGGTTTGCCGTGGGTATGGCCCCTGTGCGAGACGCTGCACTTCATTGGCTTGAGCTTATTAATTGGCTGCATCGGCGTACTGGATCTGCGCATGCTGGGTTTTGCCAAGCACATGTCGATACTGTCGGTCCACAAATTTGTGCCTTGGGGTGTGTTCGGCTTCATGATTAACGTGGTAACGGGCATGCTGTTTTACATTGGTGCTCCATTTCAATATCTGCACAATTTCGCTTTTCAGATGAAGCTGCTGTTCCTGTTGATTGCGGGCGTGAACATCCTGTACTTTTACCTGGGCGGGGTGCTGCACGAAGTGGAGGCACTGGGGCCCGGGGCAAACCCACCCATGCAGGCCAAAATGGTGTCGCTGATTTCCATCGTCAGCTGGTTCATGGTGCTGTACTGGGGCCGCATGCTTCCGTTTGTGGGCAATGCGTTTTAAGCCAGTTTGCTATCATTCACCCGATGATCGAATACGCAATCGGAGTGGATCTGGGCGGCACCAATCTGCGGGCAGCCGCCATCAGCCGCGATGGCAAAATGTTAAACAAGATCGCCGGGTCCACCCCGGTGGGCGCGGGACGCAACGCGGTGGTGCAGGACATGGTTCGCTCAATCGAAACCCTGCAGGCGAGCCTGCAGGATGGCAAGTTTCTTGGCGCGGGCATTGGGATTCCCGGCTATATCCTAATGGAAAAAGGAATCGTGCTGGGTGCGCCCAATTTGCCGGAATTCGTCAACTATCCCATACGCGATGAGATCGAAAAGCGGCTGGGCGCCAAGGTGATTCTGGAAAACGACGCCAACGCAGCGGCACTGGGCGAAAAATGGATGGGTGCGGGGCGCGAGGCGCAGGATGTCATCATGCTGACGCTGGGTACGGGGGTGGGCGGTGGGATCATCAGCGGCGGCAATGTGCTGCACGGATACTTGGGTATGGCGGGCGAAATCGGGCACATGACCATCTCCGCCAACGGCTATCCCTGCGGCTGCGGCAATACAGGATGCCTTGAGAAGTACGCGTCAGCCACCGCGGTCTCCGCCATGGCGCGGTTGATGAACCTGGGGCACGACCTATCGGCGCTTGATGTTTACAATCTAGCCAAGGGCGGCAATGAACGGGCGCGGGCGGTTTTCGTCACGGTGGGTATTGCCCTGGGAACGGCTCTGGCGAACCTGGTTGGGATTTTTAACTTCCCGCTCTATCTGCTGGGCGGCGGAATGACGGCGGCATGGGAGTTTTTCGCGCCGTCGATGTACGAAGAGTTGAAGAGGCGGAGTTTTATCTATCGCGAGAATGCACCTAAAATTGAACCGGCAATTCTGGGCGGCGACGCCGGATTGTTTGGGGCGGCGCGGTTGCCGATGGAATAAAGATTGCGCAGACCCTACGCAACGGCAGTAGTGTGGTATTAGTTAAGGTCATGACCCCTGACGAAGAGCTAAAAGCAGAAATCGAACGGTTGAAAGCTGAAAACGAAGCGCTGAAGAAACCTGCCCGCGGCCGCGTGTATTTAAAGGTAAGCGAAAAAGGCGGTCTTTCCGTGTATGGAATGGGACGATTCCCGGTCACTCTCTACCGGGAGCAATGGGAAAAGCTGCTGAGTATGGCTGAGGAAATCAAGAGCTTTATTAGCGAAAATGAAGCGAGTCTCAAGAAGAAAGAATAAGACAGTCTGCGATTACTGAATACTCTTTCAACGAACTGCCCCTAAAACAAGTACTAAGCGGATCGCCAGCTTAGCGCGTATAAGGCAAAGCCGCAACTCTCGGTCTCCCAAAGAGCTTTTATGCCTATTTTCTGCGTTCTCTACTGACCTTCCTGCTGCTTTACGGCCTGGTGGTCTTTACCGTCGACGCGACCTATTTCCGCCATAATCTTTCAGTTTTCCTGATCACGGAAATCGCCATCGCGGCTAAAACCCTACGTCGAACTTTCCAAGCTGACCGGCGAAAGTGGTAACGCGCACCAGCTTCTCGCGCTGGCTGCAAATGGTGGCGGCGGTGGTGTTCTCGGCGTTCCTGTTTATGCTGGCGAATCGCTCGTATTTCTTCCTGATGCAGCTATGTATTGGCGACCCGGAAGCTCGATAATAGAAACGATGGAAGTCTATTTGTTGCGCCATGGGATTGCAGAAGATCGCGCCGAGTCGGGTAAGGATGCCGACCGGCGTTTGACCGATGAGGGCCGCGCAAAGTTGCGAGGTGTACTGGAGCGAGCGCACAGTGCAGAGGTGCGGCCGACGTTGATTCTGTCGAGTCCACTACGCCGTGCCCTGGAAACGGCCGAAATCGCGGCGCATCAACTAGGCTACGAAGGCAAGATCGTGCGAACGCCTGCACTCGCGCCGGAATCCTCGCCGCAGGATGTTTGGAATACGATTCGCGAGCACGGGGAACAGGACTCGATCCTACTCGCCGGACACGAACCCTTGTTTTCGGCCACTATGGCGCATTTTCTGGGTTCGACCAGGGCCATGGTGCAATTTCGCAAAGGGGCGTTAGCGCGGATCGATTTTAACGTATTGGGGTCTGTTGCAGTGGGCGCGCTGCAGTGGATGATCACAGCGAAATTGGCATGAAAAAGGGCGGACCTGGTTAGGTCCGCCCAATCGTCATTCATCCGAAACCACTTTGCTAGCTTGCGGTATTGAAGCGCGCGGGACGAATCTCCCTGGGGTTCTTTTCATGCTGCAAGCGCGAGGCCTGTGGCACCCATTCCTCGCGGTGAATGCGATCGGGAACGGTCTCCAGTTTTTCCTGGACACGCAAAATATCCTTTTCGGTCCACCTGGCAATTTGGCGGAAGTAGCGAACGCCCATGGTGTGCAGGCGCCGTTCCAGTACGGGGCCAATGCCCCAGATCAATTTGAGGTCGTCTGGCTTGGCGTTGCGGATGCGCTTGACCCGTGGCTTAACGGCGCGTTTCGCCACTGCCTTAACGGTTGGGCGCGGTTTCCGTACTGCACGCTGGACCACCGTTCGCTCGACAACGACTCTCCCGCGGGCCTTGCGCAACAGTGCTTCCAAACGTGCGATTTCGTTGGTGCGATGAGAGACCTCCGCCGTTAGATTTTGATTCAGGCCGGCAATAAGGTGGTCCTTTTCGGCAAGCATTCGCTCCACATCACCGGAGCGAATGTAGCCGGTAACGTCCGGCAGTTCTGAACGGCGAGCATAGCCGGAGAAATCAGGCAGCGCGGGCAATTCGGACTTGAGCGCAAAACGGCTGAGATCGGGAACCGGAGGCAGTTCCGACTTCATCGCGTAATGGCTCCAATCAGGCGGCTTCGGAAGTTCATCCCGGCGAGCATAGGCTGTGACGTCCGGCACTTTCGGAATATCGGCCTTGCGGGCGAAGCTGCTCAAGTCGGGCAATGTTGGAATGTCGGACTTCCTAGCGAAGCCCGAAAGATCGGGCAGCTTCGGAATTTCGTTCTTGAGCGCAAAGCCAGAAAGATCCGGCTGCTTCGGCAATTCGCTCTTCAGCGCGAAGCCACTCAGATCCGGGAGCCTGGGCAACTCCGCCTTGGTGGCGAAACCGGACAAGTCAGGCAACTTCGGAATATCGGTTTTATGAGCAAAGCCAGCGAGATCGGGAAGTTTCGGCAATTCGATCTTCAACGCGAAGCCGCTTAGATCCGCGGGCTTCGGTAACTCGGCTTTGGTGGCGAAACCGGATAGGTCAGGCAACTTCGGAATTTCGTTCTTGAGCGCGAAGCCGGAGAGATCGGGAAGTTTCGGAATTTCAGCTTTATGAGCGAAGCCAGAAAGATCAGGCGGCTTGGGCATTTCGCTCTTCAATGCGTATGGCGTAAGGTCCGGCAGCGTCGGAAGGTCGGACTTCAATGCGTGGAGCGTGAAGTCGGGAAGCGCCGGCAGATCTTTCTTCATCGCGTAGACACTCGGGTCCGGCAATTTCGGAACATCGGTCTTCAATGCGAAACCACTCAGGTCGGGTAGCTTCGGAATGTCGGTCTTGTGGGCAAAACCAGCAAGGTCCGGCAGCTTGGGAAGATCGGTTTTAAGGGCGAAACCAGAAAGATCGGGCAGCTTAGGTAATTCCGCCTTCAGCGCATAGGGGGAAAGATCCGGCAGTTTCGGCAAGTCGGACTTTAGGGCATGACGCGACAGATCGGGCGGTGCCGGTAGATCCGTCTTCAGAGCATATGCGCTGAGGTCCGGCAATTCGGGCAGTTCTGTCTTTTTTGCGAAACCACTCAGATCCGGCAGCTTCGGAAGTTCGGACTTCGTAGCGTACGGTGTCAGATCCGGGAGTTTCGGTAAGTCGGTTTTGAGCGCGAAGCCGGTGAGGTCCGGGACCTTGGGCAACTCTGTTTTCAGAGCGAACTTGCTCAAGTCCGGCAGATCGCTGCGTTTCAAGTAAAGCTTGGTATCGCCCACTTCGCTCTTCCATGCCAGGAGCGGAGCCAACAGGGGGGCAACGGTGGCGGCTGTCAGGAATTCGCCCTTCGGTAGATCGGTCTTCAATGCGAATTTTGACAGATCTGGAGCGGAGGACAGTTCAGTCTTTAAAGCAAACTTTGAAAGGTCGGGCGCGGACGGCAATTCGGTCTTCAACGCGTACTTGGAAAGGTCCGGCACAACTGGCAGTTCCGACTTCAAAGCATGCTTGGAGAGATCCGGCAAGGTGGGCAGCTCGGATTTCAGAGCGAAACCGGAAATATTGGGGAGGTCAGAGAGATGTGCGTAGCCCTTTAAATCCGGCACTGCCGGAATATCGGACTTCAGCGCGTAGCGGGACAGATCGGGCGCGGGAACCGCGCTGGGAATCATATCCCCAATCAGTTTCTTAAACAGCCAGCCAAAGATGCCGCCGAGGACAAACGCTTCCAGCAGGCAGGGAATGATATTGCCAAGTACGAATAGCATTTTTGTGATATTCCTTTCCTTGATGAATGTTGCGCCCTACTGATTGGCAATCATCTCCACGCGCCGATTCTCTGCGCGGCCTTCGGGAGTGGCATTGGTGGCAATCGGTTTGTCGGGGCCGAAACCTGCAGCCTTCATACGGCTTGCGGCAATACCGTGCTGCGAAAGCCAGGCAATTACTGCCTGAGCGCGAGCCTGACTCAGTGTGCGATTCGCCGCGGCGTCACCAGTGTTATCGGTATGGCCATTGATGGTCACAGACAATTGCGGGTACTTGATTAAAAAATCCAGCACCTGTTGCAGCACAGGAGTACTAACGGTAAGAATGACCGCTTTACTAGACTCAAATTCAATTTTCTTGTCTAAAAGAATCTTGTCCAACTGCGACTGGATGACCTTGATATCACCCGACACTACGAGTTCGTTGTCCACGGTGCGAACACCGGGAAGCGCCAGAGCAAGGGCTCCGGCTTTGGTTTTGATATCTTCGGACGGCACGGTCCCCTTGAGGATGATGTCGCGGCCGTCGGCCTTGACGTCGACACCATTGATGTTCGCCGCCTTCAGACCGGACGAAACGCTGCCCCGCAACAGGGTGGCAATTTGCAGACTATCCGTGGAAATGCAGTTGAGGCAGAGTAAAGGAAATGCAATTGCGGCGAGTAATGATCCAATTTTGGCAAGCATCGCGTAGTTCTCCTGTTGAAGAGTTTCTCGTTATTGACGGCGCAAAACGGTGCACGCGAACGCCTGCTTTAAACTAGGGCGCCCACGGGCCCTGCTTGCGATGTTTGGTTACAAACTTTTCCTGTTGCCGGTAACAGTCCAGACGACGAAAACGCCTGCCAAAAATGCGGCAACCAATAAAATTCCGATTTCAAACTGTAACAGACTCATCTCGCTTCTCCTTATTTACCAAGCATATGACTGCATAGGGTAGCAGATTCCGCCGCGTTTGGTAATGCGTGGAACGGTACTACGGGGATCAATTTTACATCCTGTTTCCCTTGAATTAGTTATACAGGGCGCACGATGGTCTTGTGTTGGCGTCGAAAGCGCTCACCGCCAGATGCTACTCTGAAAATCTAAACATGGCTACTTCCGGCGAGCGCTTTGAAAGATTGGTTTCCATCATGCGGCAACTGCGCGCGCCCGGCGGCTGCCCGTGGGATCGCGAACAAACCTTCGACACCATCAAACCCTATCTGCTGGAAGAAACCTATGAAGTAATGGATGCGATTGATGCCAGGGATTGGGACGGTTTGGCAGATGAGTTGGGAGACCTGCTTCTGCAGGCGGTGTTTTTTGGACAGATGGCATCCGAAGCCGGACACTTCGACATCACGCATTCGCTGGATGCCATCAATCAAAAACTGGTGCGCCGCCATCCCCACGTTTTTGGAGAGGGCGACGCCAAGACAGCCGACGACGTCACAAGAAAATGGGATGAGATTAAGGCGACGGAAAAGGCTCAGCAAACCAAACCGAAAGGCTTGCTGGGTGCCGTGCCCCGTTCCCTGCCCGCGTTGGTGGAAGCGCAAAAAATTGCATTAAAAGCCGCCAGTGTTGGATTCGATTGGAGCAACATCGGCCAGGTGTTCGACAAAATGCGCGAGGAATTGGCGGAACTTGATGCTGCCCGCCTGGCGGGGGATCAGGATCAAATGGAAGGCGAACTCGGCGACCTATTATTTGTGCTGGTAAACGTAGCGCGTTTCCTGAAGGTAGATCCCGAACAGGCGCTGCGTAAAACCAACACAAAGTTCCGCCACCGGTTTGCCCATGTGGAAGGTGGGTTGGCGGCGCAAGGCAAATCGTTGCAGGATTCCACCATTGAAGAAATGGAAGCACAATGGCAAGCCGCCAAACACGCAGGCCTATGATCGATATTCAACCCTTGCATCAATTGGATCAATATCGCCAAGCCGTAGACTTGCAGCGCGTAATCTGGGGCTGGGGTGACTTGGATTTGCTCCCCGTGCGTTTTTTTGTAGTAGCGAAGAGTGTTGGGGGACAAGTGTTGGGTGCATTTGCCGAAAAAAGGTTGTGCGGATTCTTGTTGGCAATTCCTGGTGTGCGAAACGGAACTGTCTACCTGCACAGCCACATGCTGGGCGTGCTTGCCGAATATAGAAACTCCGGCGCCGGTTTGGCGCTGAAACGAGCGCAAAAGACCGACGCACTTGCCCGGGGCATCACGACGATTGAATGGTCCTTCGATCCACTCGATCTAAAGAACGCCTACTTCAATATCGAAAAACTGGGCGCCGTAATTCACGAATTCAAACCGAACCTGTATGGATTCACGACGAGCGCGTTGCAAGCTGGTCTGCCAACCGATCGTTGTATCGCGGAATGGGATTTGGTTCACCCACGCCGCAACCAAAAGGTAGTGGAACGCGTGGGCATTCCCGCGGATATCGAGAGCATTAAACAAGCCGATCCCGAAAGAGCCCGTGCGATTCAGCAAGAAGTATCCGTGCACCTACAGCGGCACCTGCAAGCGGGCCTTGCCATTACGGCGTTCGAACGGACCGCCAAGACTGGCACGTATCTACTTTCCCCATGGCCTTCCAAATAGATCGCATATTGATTCGACAAATCCGGATGCCGCTGGTGCATTTTTTTGAGACCAGTTTCAGCCGCACCTATGCCCGCGACATCATTCTGGTGGAGGTGATGTCAGATGGACTTTCCGGATGGGGCGAAGTGACGGCTGGTGAAAATCCTTTTTACAACGAAGAATGGACGGCGTCGATCTGGCCGCTGCTCGCCAATTACGTTGCACCCCGCATTTTGCACCAAACGTTTGAAACGGCGAATGACGTTTATGATCGGACAGCGCACATCCGCGGCCATTTCATGACCCGTGGCGGTGTGGAAGCCGCGATTTGGGATCTGGAGGCGCGACGCGCCGGCGTACCGCTGGCCCAACAGATCGGCGGCGGGGCACGAACGGAGATCCCCTGCGGAGTTTCCATCGGCATCCAGGACTCCGTCGATCAACTTTTGCAGAAAATCGAAAGCGAACTGGCGGCGGGATATCAACGGATCAAGATCAAGATCAAACCTGGTTGGGATCTGGACGTCGTGCGGAAAGTGCGCGAACGCTTTGCCAACATCCTGTTGATGGCCGACGCAAATTCGGCGTATTCGCTCAATGACGCAGAACACCTGAAATGTTTGGATGAGTTCCGCCTGATGATGATCGAGCAGCCGTTGGCGCATGACGATATTCTGGACCACGCAATCTTGCAGGCGCAGATCAAAACACCTATTTGTTTGGATGAATGCATTCGTACCGCGCATCACGCCGAGCAAGCCATCGCGCTGAGCGCTTGCAAGATTCTGAACATCAAACTCGGTCGCGTGGGAGGTTTTCGGGAAGCCAAAAAGATGCACGATTTCGCGCACGCCCACGGGATTCCCGTGTGGTGCGGCGGGATACTGGAATCGGGCATCGGGCGCGCCCACAACATTGCGCTGTCCACGCTTACCGGCTTCACTTTACCAGGCGATGTTTCCGCCAGCCAACGCTATTGGGCCCGGGACATAATTCATCCGCCCGTGGAAGTATCCACGGCGGGCACGATTCAGGTGCCGGCAAAACCTGGCTTCGGTTTCGATCTCGACATGGATTACATAAAAAGCATCACCGTCCGCGAAGAGCTATTGCAATAGTGCGTGCAGACGCTCATCGAATGGACTCCCCAAGAGCGGTTGGATTTTCTCGCGAAAAGTTTTTGCCTGGGCCGTAGCCGTGTGAGCTTCAAACGCCGCCCGGGTCTGCCAGACTTCGACGACGGTAAAGTGATTGGGCCGCCCGTCCTGCACCATTACTTCGAAACGGACAAAGCCTGCGTGTTTCTTACTATCGGCTTGGTAGTCGAGCAGAACTTTGTTGGCGGCCGCTACCCCGCCATTGGCCCCCAGCACGTCGACGTGAGTGACTACGTAGACCGGCGATCCCGTTTGACCGATGGCGTGTACAGCCGCGGCTAGGATCAGGGCGATGGTCGTCACCAACACAAGCAGGCGATTTCGATCAGCAAATGTCATTCCCGGAGTATACGCCGACTTAACATCGGGCGCAATGAAATGCGAGAGACACGAAATACGGCACAATGAAAAGATCCCATGCAAAGTTCGCATTCAACCGCCGAACCGGCGGGATTCACCGGCCTATTGCGCGCCAATCGCAATTATCGTTTCACCTGGCTGGGCCAAGTGGTGAGCGAAGCCGGGGATAACTTCAACAATATTGCTGTCTTTTCGCTGGCACTGGCCAACACCCATTCGGGAATTGTCGTGGCGGCCATCCTTCTGTCGCGAGGACTCTCCATGCTACCGGCGGGACCCATTGCAGGCGTGTTGCTGGATCGCATGGATCGCAAACGGATCATGATCTTAAGCGACCTGGTTCGCGCCGTGATCGCGCTCGGCTTCATCTTTGCGATACCCGTGGGCCGGACCTGGCTTCTGTATTTGCTCAGTGGGCTGTTGATGTTCGCATCGCCATTTTTTACCAGCGGCCGCGCGGCCATTCTGCCCTCTATCGCCAATCGTCAGGAATTGCATACCGCCAATTCGCTCACACAACTTACGCAGTGGACTGCGCTGGCGGTCGGGTCACTTCTGGGAGGCGTCTCCGTTACCGTGGCCGGGTACAAGCTGGCGTTCATCTTCAATGCGTTGTCGTTCGTATTTTCGGCGTTCTGTATTTCCCGCCTCCACACAGGCGGCGGCTTCCGGTCCGCCACTGGCGATGCGAACACCAGTTCAATTACCGAGAGCCGCGTCTTGCGCCCTTGGAGGGAATATGTTGCCGGGTTGCGCTACATGCGCTCAGTTCCATTGATCTTCGCCATCGGCTTGGTGAATGTTGGTTGGGCCAGCGGTGGCGGCGCCGGCCAAATCCTCCTCAGCCTTTTCGGTGACACGGTGTTTCACAAAGGATCGATTGGCATTGGCGCGATTTGGGGATCGGCTGGAATTGGGTTGGTGATGGGATCGCTGATCGCGCACCGTCTGTTTCCGCGGCTGAGCTTCACGCAGTACAAGACCACGGTCTCTGCGGTTTACATCCTTCACGGCACGTTCTATGCGTTGTTCTGTTTGTCGCCCTCGTTTGTGATGGCGGTGATTTCCATTGGGCTTTCCCGTATAGCCGTTGGTGTCAGCGCGGTATCGAATTCGTCGCAGCTATTGAGTCACGTGGCGCATGAGTTTCGCGGCCGCGTTTTTTCCACCATAGAAACCTGGACGTGGATGACCATGATGGTCTCAATGAGCGCGGCTGGATGGGCTTCCGATCATGCAAGTCCGCGAGTCATCGGCGTGGTGGCCGCGGCCTTCAGCACATCCACTGCGTTTTTTTGGGCTTGGGCCAACTTCGCGGGAAAGCTGCCGGAACCAGCGCTCTTAGGAATTCATCCTGATGAAGTGCCGGGTGAAGTTGAGATACACGGCGAGCCAGCAGCGTAGCGCTATTTCCGCGCGCCTTCCAGAATTGCGATCTTCTCGGTAAGGGCCAGTTCCCGGGCAAGATCCAAGGCAGTTTTTCCACGTTGATCGCGCAGAGTCAGATCAGCGCCTGCATGCACCAACACGCGCGTGACGGCTTCATCCAGGGTCAACATCAATGCCGTCTGGCCGTCTTGATTTTGCAGGTTGATTTTTGCTCCGGCCACCAGCAGCACCTTCGCGGTGGCGGCATCGGGCGCTCCGTGGAGCGCGGTGTTGCCATAAATGCTGTCTTGCGCGTTAACGTCAACCCCGGCGTCGATTAACAGTCGCGCCACTTCGGCGGGGTCTTCTTTGGGATCACCCACGGCGCTCTGTGCGATGACGTTTAACGCTGTCCGGCCAGCGGAATCGCGTTGATGAACATCGGCGTTGTGCTGCAATATCTCGCGAACGATTTCCGGAAACGCCGCGGCGGAGGCGGCTTGCAGCGCCGAAAAACTCTTCGGCAAATTCGGATTTGCACCTGCCGCCAGCAATCGGCGCACTTGCACTAAATCGCCCGCCTCGGCGGCTAGTACCAACTCGGCTTTTCGGGTTTGACGCTGCCCGGACAAAACCAGCGTCAAGCTCAAAAGGTAAATAGCGATTCGCACATCCCGAAGCTTAGCACCGCATAATGAAGGGATGTCTTCACTGGAAGGTCGCGTCATCCTGGTTACAGGAGCAGCCAAACGAATTGGACGAAGCATTGCTAGACGCTTGGCGCGTGACGGCGCGCGCGTCGCGATCCACTATAGCCAGTCGGAGAAAGAGGCGCGTGCCACCGCCATGGAGTGCAACGACGCGCCCGTATTTCGCGCGAATCTGGAAAGCGTTGCAGAAATCGATCGTTTGTTCTCCAGCGTCCACCAGCACTTCGGACAGCTGGACGGACTGGTGAATAACGCCGCACGATTCACTCGGATTGACCCGCTGAAAGTGACCGAAGCCGACTGGGACTTCATTCATAACGTGAATCTGAAGGCCACCTTTTTCTGCTGCCAGCAGGCCGCTCGGATCATGATGGCCGGTCACGGTGGCCGCATCGTCAACATGAGCTCCCTGGGCGGCTTGCGTCCTTGGTCCCAGCATGCCCACTACTGTGCTTCCAAGGCCGGAGTGGTGATGCTGACACGCGCGTTGGCCACGGCATTCGCCCCTAAAGTGACGGTGAATTCGGTGGCGCCTGGCGTGATTCCATTCGACACATGCGATGAGCGCATCGAACGATTGATTGCGGCGACGCCCTCACAACGCGCCGGCACCGGCGAGGAAGTCGCGGATGCGGTAGCGTACTTCTTATCGGCTTCAAACTTTGTGACGGGACAGGTGCTAGCGGTCGACGGCGGGCTCAGCCAGAAGTAGCTATTCTTCGTACATTTTTGGATAGGCGCGCCGATGCACTTCGGCCATCTCCATCGCCGTGCCGATCTGAATCAACTCGCCTTTTCCTATGCCAGGACAGTAGCGCGCTGTCTTGAACCAGGTGACCTTCTTCTCGACGATCTCTGGCCAAAACGGAAACGTACTGCACTGGGTTGGCTTGGCCGGGTGAATGGAGCAGCCGTTTTCCGTCAAGAAATGACACTGCTTGTCGCGCGGCTGGCGGAAACGGATTTCATTCCTGGTGCGATAGACGTACTTGGCCTCAAAGGCCTTGGCCGTCATACCAACAAATGTTGCTGCGCGCTTCACGTCATCTTCGGTCAGATAAACATGCCCGTCCTGATCACAACAGCGGATGCAACCGGGTTGACAGGTGAAGCGAATGTAGTCCATCAATCGGCCCTGCGCGTCCTGATGTTCTTTGCCGTGACCACTGGTTTGCCGACCGTGCGAATGATTTCATATTCCACCGTACTCAAGCGGGATGCGCAGCATAGCGGATCGCGCTCGCTGTAACGCAGGAAATCGGCGACAATCCGGCCATCGCCCGGGACACTGACGTTCGCCGTCGAACCGTCGGAGCGGGCATTCATCAGAACCGGCGAAAGCGTTCCCGAAAAGTCGCCATTTACGAACACAAATTCCTGGTATTGCAGTGGGCGGCACATCCCGTCGTTCGATGCCTGGCCGGTAACTACAACAATTCCGTTGTGTCCCGTGCCCTTATTTGCCAGGAACCAACCCGCCTTTTCCACTGCCAGTTCGTCTCTAGTTTGGGCCTGATACCGATGTTTCATACATTCAGGATCAAGCACAGCCGTCCGCGGAGCATGCGGTACAGTGCGGCCAGCGTGGTTCCATTCTTTGGAGACCGGCACGTCCAACCAATTCAGTTTATGATCGTCAACGCTCTTCAGCGCCGAGGGTTGACCCAGTAAACTCAGGCCCCAAAGAACGCAAGCAAAACGGAGCCAGTTCACTTGGCGGCCGCCGCGGGGAGTGGCGACGATAAGGGCACCGCCGCATCATCGGGAATCAAGTGAATCACCAACATGCGGCCGTCGGAGTGAAAGCTTGCGCCCGTCGCCGTCTTGGCTTCTTTCGAAGGTTCGCTAGGCATCAGGTAACTTTCCTTTGCCACTAACCCCGTGTCGTTCAGACTCCGGCTGACATAGTCGCGTTCGTCATCCACATTGGGATCGATTTTGTGCGTCACCCCGTTATTCCGATTGTCTTTGTCGAAACCAATATCGTGCGTGGCGGCGCCAATCCATAACTCCTGTCCTTCCACTTGAAATGGTGCTTTCCACAACCGCAGGTGATGACGTTGAGCCACCACCGAAATCGGGTCAGCGTGTGCCAGTCCGTAGTCTTGCACCCGCCCGAACAGTGTGAGTTCGCTCATGGGCAGTTCCACATAGGCCTGCTTGGTCAACGTTGAAAGGATCGTGTGCGCCACCGCGTCCTTCTTGTCACGATCCACCGCCACCCAACCAGCGGCCTTAAACGTTTGAATAACTTTTTGTTCCGCGCCTACGACCACGAAATTTGTGTTATCGCCGACGTTACCCTGCGCGTCGGTGATGCGGCGCGGAAAACGATCAATCATTTCAGCGGTGACGGTAGGCAATTTGTAATTGATGGTGATGCTGGGGTCCTTGCCCCGCGCCAGAATCGTGATGGTAGCGTGCAGTGTGCCACTCAGCGTATCGATCTTGGTTTTGTTCAGCCCAAGAAACAGCCGTCCGGCACGCGGCGTCTGCCACTGAAGATTTGCCCCGATAGTGAAGGGCACGGCGGTGTCGGTTGATCCGATCCGCCCGATCAGAGTTCCAAGGCCCGACGCATTCACAGGATAGGCCTTCATTAGGTCCCTAAAACCGCGTGGTGCGCCGCCAGCGGTGGCCGTGCGGCCGTTGGGCAGCATCACCATTCCGGTTGCGGCAATCTGCAGCGAATCACCTGCCCAAAGGTCCACTCCCGTGTCCACCCAGTCCTTGCTTGAATCGACGTCCAGTTCCTTCGGCGCGACGGTCGCACTGGCCTTCACCGCGGTGGCGGGAGGCGTGTCCTGGGCCCATGCGCCGACGCAGAGCAAAAGTCCAAGAAAACGTTTGTGAGCTCGCATGTTCTCTATTGTATTCTCATGCGCTAAAATGTGGGCAAGTACGTCAATAACGGGAAGGACGATAATGAAACGCGCACAAATTACTATTCTCTTCATATCACTGATCACCATGTGGACCATAACCGCGCAGGGCGCCGAGAAAGCACCCAAGCAACAGCAGGTGAATGTGCAGAAGACTTCTCTTACGCGCGAACAGGAGGCCATGCTGGGCAACCAAGCCGCCGCACAAGTGGAACGCGAAATGGAAGTCCTGCAGAATCCGGAGGTGGAGGCCTGGCTAAATCAGATTGGCCAGCAGTTGGCCAAGACGCCGCAGGCCAACGCCTACCCATATCACTTCAAGCTGGTGAACGAAGAATCCATCAACGCTTTTGCGCTGCCCGGCGGACCCATGTTCGTGCATACGGGCCTGATTCGTGCTGCCGATAACGAAGGAGAAGTGGCGGGTGTGTTGGCTCACGAGATGTCGCATGTCGCGTTACGCCATGGCGCCGCGCAAATGAGCAAGCAACAGACATGGGGCTCCATATTTGGAGTGCTACAAACCGCCGCAGGGGCCTTAAATTGCGGCATGATGTGCCAGGCGGCGCAGGCCGGGGCAGGCTTGGGCGGCAACTCACTGTTGATGAAATTCTCTCGCGGTTATGAGAGGGACGCCGATTTGAACGGGGCACGGATGATGGCATCGGCGGGATACAACCCCATTGGCCTGCCCAATTTTTTCGAAAAACTGAAGGCCCAAACCGGCACCGCGACTGAGCCCAAGGGCTTGCAATTGTGGCTTTCGTCGCACCCAGCGACGGGCAATCGCATCGAATACGTTTCGGACGATATCAAGTTTTACGCCAAGAAGGACTACAGCAATAACACTGGCAACTTCGCCCGCGTTAAGCAGATTGTGACCGCAATTCCACCGCCGAAACTGAAGCCGCCGGCCCTGCTTTCGGTGGTGCAAGGCACTCCACGGCAAGGCTTGCCGCTGGGCTTCAAAGATTACGCCGCAAAGGGATTTTCCGTCGCCTATCCGGGAACCTGGCAAGCCGGGCAAGCCCAGGAAGGCGGCAGCGTCTATTTAGCGCCACAAGGCGGCGCCGCGCAAGGGCAGAACAACGGCGTGGAACTGATCACGGGTGCCATGATCGATTACTATGTGCCCGCATCCGGAGCCAGCGCCACCAATCTGGATCGAACCACCAATGAATTTATTGAGAGCCTGAAGAAGGGCGATACGAGTCTCCGGGCGGAGCGCTCCAATCCCGGAACGCTGGGCGGCAAGCCCAGTCTGAATACGCTGATCACCACGAAGACGTCGACAGGCGTGGCGCAAACGGTATTTCTCAGCACCGTTGCCCGCCAGGCGGGGCTTTGGTACATGGTGATGGCGGCGCCAACCGATCAGGAAGCGGCGCTCAGCCCCGGCTTTCAACAGATGATGGGCACCGTGCTGTTTCCCAACGACGTGCCCTAACGACGTGCCCTAACGACGTGCCCTAAATCATTTGCCCAAATTTTCCGTCAACTCGATGTAAGTTCCCCACGGATCGGTGAGGAACGCGATTTTCGTTTTGCTATTGGGAAGCTGTCGCACAGGGATGTCCAGTTTGATGCCTTGCGTTTCCAGCCTGGCTGCAAACTCTTCAAGGTTCTTCACATCGAAGCCGATGTGATCGATCACGCGGCCTTTCGTTCCGGCAACTTGCTTGCTTTGATTGAAGGATAAGTTGGTCCCAGGTAGGTCCGTGGTTTCGATCATGCGCGGCGCGGTTACGCAGGAAACACACGCGCGCTGCCCGGGAACACCGCCAAAGGTTTTCGCGTACCAAGCCTTGGTAGACGGAATGTCGGTTGCAAAAAAGTGAATATGATTCATTTGCACCGGTGCTGCTATCGTTGGATCGCCGAACACCTCCAGGCGAATTCCCTCAGGCCCGTTGATATAGCCGGAATTCGGGTTTTCGCTTTGGTCAAATTTCAGACCCGCCGCTTGCCACTTTGCGCGCAAACCAGCAAGATCTTTGGCTGCGAAACCAAAATGATCCACGATGGAACCAGCGGGAGGGCCCGCCGGTTCTCCTTTACGCATGATGATATAGACGCCGGAAAATTGGACCATGGGAGCGTCGCCGGTTCTCACCAACTTCCCTCCCAGCATGGAAACCCAAAAATCCTGCTGAGCCGGCAGATCTTTTACCACCAGATGAATGTGGCCCATGGCCACACCAGCATCATTGGGCTGTGCCAGTTGCCCGAAAACGCACCCTATGAGAAGGAACGGAGAGGCCAAAAGCAAAAGAGCGAAATTTGTTCTGTGCATCACGGACCATTACTGTATCAGTTACTTCAGCGGCCGGCCACCATCCACGCTGATGATGGCTCCCGTCGTGAAAGTCAACGTGGTGATGACGGCCCTCACTGTCGCCGCAACTTCATTGGGAGTTCCCAAACGCCCCAAGGGCGTGCGCGCGGCCTGTTCATCGCGCCAGCTTTGATCCAGGGATTTCACGAATTCCGTGTCCACCAGCGCCGGCGAAACCGAAACCACGCGAATCCGCGGCGCCAGCGCACGTGCCAACGACTTGGTCATGTTGTCCAGCGCGGCTTTCGATGCACAATAAATCACGTTACTGCCAATGGCGATCGATCCGGCGGCGGAGGAAAGATTCACCACAACGCCGCCGCCGGTGATCGTGCTCTTTTCCAGAAGAGGCCGGAACGCGCGGACGCTGGCAAATGCCCCGCGAACGTTGGTGGCCAGAATATCGTCGATCAAAGCATCGTCCAGACCATCCAGGTCTCCATGCGCCACAAAACGCGTGATACCAGCGCAATTCACCAGCGCATCGCAGCGCCCGTACCGCTCTCCTATACGCTGGGCCAATTGCTTCATCGCATAGCTATCTTTGACCGGCGCAAGCTCCGCTGTGTGACCCGCACCGTGTAGCGACTTCGCAAGAGCAAGAGCCGCCTCCGCAGATTTGTTGTACCCCACGACGACACTGAAACCAACCTCGGCCAGCGCCCTGCAAATGGAGCTGCCAATCCCGCCCGCTCCACCCGTAATCACCGCGACAGGCAGACTCATCCCACTTGTTTTCCATAGCGCCGGATGCGCAAATCCGCTTGCTCCTTGTGGCCGGCGAAATTTTCGATTTCGCACAGCCGGGAACAGTACTCGCCAATCATCGCCGACGCTTCATCCGTTAGCACACGCTGATAGGTGCAGGTCTTCATGAACTTGCCTACCCAAAGTCCGCCCGTATAGCGCGCGGCTTTCATGGTCGGCAAGGTGTGATTGGTGCCGATGACTTTGTCGCCGAACGCCACATTGGTTCGATGACCCAGGAATAGAGCCCCATAGTTGGTCATGTGGTGCAGGAAATAGTCCGGGTCGCGAGTAAGAATCTGCACATGTTCCGACGCTATGCGGTCACCCTCCGCCACCATTTCATCGATCGTGTCGCACAGAATGATCTCGCCATTCTTGCTCCAAGCCTCGCGCGCTACTTCAGCCGTCGGCAGCCACGAAAGCAGTTTGTCGATTGCCACCGGCGTGTTCGCGGCAAGTTCCTTGGAATTCGTCAACAATACGGCAGGGCTTCCGGGACCATGCTCGGCTTGTCCAATCAAATCGACGGCAGCCATCTCCGCATCGCAGGAATCATCGGCGATGATCAGCGTTTCGGTGGGACCCGCCAATAGATCGATGCCCACTCGCCCGAACAACTGGCGCTTCGCTTCGGCAACATAAGCATTGCCCGGACCCACGATCATATCCACCGGAGCGATGCTCTCGGTACCTAGCGCCATCGCGGCCACGGCTTGCACTCCGCCCATCGCATAAATCTCGTCCGCCCCACCCAGGTGCATCGCGGCAACAATCGCCGGATGGGGCGCGCCCTCAAACGGCGGCGCAGCCGCGATGATTCGCTTTACCCCCGCTGCCTTGGCCGTCACCACACTCATATGCGCGGAGGCCACCATCGGATAGCGTCCGCCCGGCACATAGCAACCAACACTATTCACAGGAAGGTTCTTGTGACCCAGCACCACGCCGGGCATGGTCTCCACTTCGATGTCCTTCAACGCCGCCTTTTGCGCCAAGGCGAAATTACGAATCTGGGTCTGCGCAAACTGAATATCGTCCATCACTTGTTTCGGCAAGCCGCCAAGGCAATCCGCAATCTCGCGCTCGCTCAAACGAAACGATGCGGGCGACCAGCGATCAAACTGCTCCGAGTACCGTCGCACGGCCTTCTCCCCGTGCGTTTCAATCTCACCAAGAATCGCCTCTACCGTACTGCGAATCTGCACAGTGTTTTCTGCTTTTGCTTCGGCTGTCTGGCCGCGTTTCAAATGCCGGATCATCGAACGTTGTTCTCCTGTAATAAATAGCTTAGTCCAAGACCAAATTGCCATTGACGCGCAGATGCTCACACGCTAATAATGATTGATGAAACCAACACCCAAGGACTGGCCGCGGCTTTCTTCAGCTGTCTACTACGAAGATGCAGCGAAAGCGATTGATTGGCTATGCAAAGCCTTCGGTTTTCAGGTCCGCCTGAAAGTGGAAGGCGAAGACGGGCGCATCATGCACAGCGAACTCACTTACGGTGAGGCGCTGATCATGCCCGCGCAAAGCGGCCCGAACCCAAACCACCCTGGATTTCCGCCGGCCGCGCATCCCCGCGGAATCCAAGGCGCGAACACACAAAGCCTGATGCTGTTTGTGGACGACGTGAATGCGCATTGCGAACACGCCCGCTCCAATGGGGCTACCATCATCGACGAACCGAAGCTGCACGACTACGGTCCCGACTATTGGGCCGATAGGAGCTACGGGGCGCTGGATCTCGATGGCCACCTGTGGTGGTTCACCGAGCGTGTCCGCGATCCGCAAAAATAGCGCCGTAAAAAGGGCACGGGACAAGCCTTGGCCGCTTGCCCCGTCTTGCGATCCATTGAAACAAACGATTACGCCGTCCGCGTACTCTCGCTCTTATCGCCACCGCCAGAGGCAATTGCCGCCTGCGCCGCCGCCAACCTTGCAATGGGCACCCGATAAGGCGAGCACGAAACGTAGTTCATGCCCACGCGATAGCAGAATTCCACCGAACTGGGTTCACCGCCATGTTCGCCGCAAATACCGATTTCGATATCCGGACGCGTCGAACGGCCCAGTTTGATGGCCATTTCGATCACCTTGCCTACACCCTCCTGATCGATCGCGGCAAACGGATCGGCCTTGAAGATCTTCAGGTTTTCGTATTCCTTGGAGAACTTCGTGTAGTCGTCGCGGGAAAGCCCCATCGTGGTCTGCGTCAAATCATTGGTGCCGAAGCTGAAAAATTCAGCGTGCTCCGCCACCTTATCCGCGGTTAATGCAGCCCGCGGAATTTCAATCATAGTGCCGATCAGGTAATGCAGGTCGCTCATACCCGCTGCGCTCAGTACTTCTTTGGCAACGCGCTCCACGATGGCTTTCTGGTGTTCCAATTCCTTGGCGCTGCCCACCAACGGGATCATCACTTCCGGGATCACCTTCACGCCCTTCTTGGCCACCTGTACCGCGGCTTCGAAAATCGCACGAGCTTGCATCTCGGTGATTTCGGGATAGGTAATTCCTAAACGGCAGCCGCGATGGCCCAGCATCGGATTGAACTCGTGCAGTTCTTCCACCCGTTCCAGCAGCTCTGGCAATTTCTTCTTCAAATCACCAACCGAGATGCGATACTTCTCCGACATCTCCTTCTTCAGTTTCTTATCGGCATGTGGCAGACGCGCCAAATCCACCATCAGGTCTTCGCGTTTGGGAAGAAATTCGTGCAGCGGCGGATCCAGCGTGCGGATCACCACCGGGAATCCGTCCATGGACGTAAACAAACCCGCGAAATCCTTGCGCTGCATCGGGAGCAGCTTCAGTAGCACTTTCTTGCGCGATTTTTCATCGCGCGCCAGAATCATCGCCTGCATGAAGGGAATACGATCCTCGGCGAAGAACATATGCTCCGTCCGGCACAGGCCAATACCTTCGGCGCCGAACAACCGTGCGGCCTTTGCGTCGCGAGGAATATCAGCGTTTGCGCGAACGCCAAAACCACCACGGAATTCGTCGGCCCACTTCATCAATTTTCCGAAGTAAGACGAATTCGGATCCGGCTCATTGGTCTGCGCCTTCCCCAAATAGACGTTCGCCGTCGTGCCGTCGATGGAAATCCAATCGCCTTCCTTCACCGTGATCTTGCCGACCTTGAACGCCTTGTCGCGCTCGCTAATCGTGATCGATCCCGCACCCACAATGCACGGCCGCCCCATCCCGCGTGCCACCACGGCTGCGTGACTGCTCTTGCCGCCCACCGCCGTTAGAATGCCCTTCGCCACGTCCATGCCGTGAATATCATCGGGCGTAGTTTCTTTGCGAACCAAAATCACCGGGCCATGCTTGGACAACTCCACCGCATCGTCCGCACTGAATGCCGCTCGGCCCACCGCCGCGCCGGGCGAGGCTGCAATCCCATTCGCCACCATCGTCAGACTCTTCAGCGACTTGGCATCGAATACCGGGTGCAGCAATTGATCCAACTGATTAGGAGCCACCCGCAACACGGCTTCCTTTTTATCGATCATGCCTTCTTCGGCCATCTCCACCGCAACGCGAACCGCCGCCGGACCGGTGCGCTTACCGTTGCGGGTTTGCAGCATGTACAGCGTGCCGTCCTCGATGGTGAACTCGAAGTCCTGCATGTCACGGTAATGGCGTTCCAGGCTGTCGGTGATGTCACGCAGCTGTTTATACGCGGCGGGCATGATCTTTTCCAGATCGTGAATTGGCTGCGGCGTGCGGATACCCGCAACAACGTCTTCGCCTTGCGCGTTCACCAGAAATTCGCCGTAGAAAATCTTCTCGCCGGTAGCAGGATCGCGCGTAAAGCCCACCCCGGTGGCCGAAGTGTCGCCCAAGTTGCCGAACACCATTGCCTGCACGTTCGCCGCCGTGCCGATTTCATCCGGAATCTTTTCCATCTTGCGATAGTAGGACGCCTTCGGATTCCACCAGGAGCGGAACACCGCATCGCGCGACATCGTCAACTGCTCGTGCGCGTCCTGCGGAAACGGCTTCTTGGTTTCCTTCTGCACCAGCTTCTTGTAGTCTTCGATGATCGCCTGCAGGTCCTTTGCCGTCAGGTCCGTGTCCGCCTTTACCTTGGCCTTGTGCTTGCGGCTATCGAAGATGTGGTCGAACTTTTCCATATCCATGTTCAGCGCCACTTGGCCGAACATCTGAATGAAGCGCCGGTAGGAATCGTAGGCGAAACGCGGATTGCCCGTCAGCTTCGCCAAACCCTCAGTCGTTTCGTCGTTCAACCCCAAATTTAGAATCGTGTTCATCATGCCCGGCATCGAAAACTTGGCGCCGGAACGCACGCTCACCAGCAGCGGGTTCTTCGCATCCCCCAACTTCTTGCCGATCTGTTCTTCCAGCTTTTCCAGGGCCTTCAACACTTGGCCATTGATTTCTTCCGGAACGCTGTTCTTGTTCTCAAAGTAGATGTTGCAGACTTCGGTGGAAATCGTAAAGCCCGGAGGCACCGGCACGCCAGCCTTGCACATCTCCGCCAGGCCGCTGCCCTTGCCTCCCAGAATTTCTTTCATCTTGCCGTCGCCATCGGCCGTACCGCCGCCGAAGCTATAAACGTAATTTTTCATGATTGCGATTGGTCTCCTAGACACTCAAACTACAGGTTGATTGGGCGTCAGTTGATGGGACGCCGGTTGATTCGATGTCACGATCTCCGAAAAATCGGCAATCGTCGAGAACTCGGTCAATAGGCTGTGCAACAAGGTCAGCCGGTTGGTTCGGACAGCGGGGTCCTTGGCATTTACCAAGACACTGTCGAAAAACGTATCGACGGCCGGACGCAGCGACGCCACGCCCTGCAAGGCTTGTTGATAGCTTTCGCCCTTCACACGATCACGCACTTGCGTGAAGGCCGTGTGCAATTCCGCCTCCGGCCCTGGTTCTAACAGGGACGGCAGAATCATCGGCCCGGGCCTAACATCTGCCTGCTTTAAGATGTTCTGAATTCGTTTGAAACTGGCCGCCAGCGGTTCGAAATTCTCCGTCGGACGCACCGCCGCCAGCGCCGTCAACCGCGCTTCGGCATCCGCAATGGTTCCCACCCCGGAGGCCAGCACGGCATTTACTTCGTCGTACTTGAAGCCGCTAATTTCCCGGAAATAGTATTTCAGGCGCTCCAGCAAAAACTCTCGCAGAGTGCCATC
Organism: Terriglobia bacterium; assembly: GCA_025350105.1. Taxonomy (GTDB): domain Bacteria; phylum Acidobacteriota; class Terriglobia; order Bryobacterales; family Bryobacteraceae; genus Palsa-187. The sequence goes on from JANXYJ010000161.1 coordinate 49,047, forward strand.
CGCCAGATCGTTCAACTTGTAGTCCAGCTTAGCTTCGGCAAGAATTTTGATGACACCCTGCGCCGCACGCCGCAGCGCGAATGGATCTTTCGAACCCGTCGGCATCAAGCCAACCCGGAAACACTGCTGCAGAGTATCGAGCTTATCCGCCAACGCCACCAGTTGCCCTCCCTGAGTGGAGGGAATCGAATCGTCCATACTTAGCGGTTTGTAGTGTTCGTACACCGCCCGCCACACCGGTTCCGGTTCGCCCTGTGCTTTGCAGTAAAGGCCACCGACAATGCCTTGCAGGTCGGTAAACTCTTTAACCATCTCCGTCGTCAGATCCGCCTTGCATAACCAGGCCGCGCTCTGGGCGTCCGCATCGCCGCCCAATTGCGCCACCAAAGCCTTCACGCGCTCGGTCTTGAAATAATACGATCCCAGCTTGGCGTGAAACGTTACTCGGTCCAAATCCGCCACCCGGTCTACCAACGCCCGCTGCGAATCCGCATTCCAGAAAAACTGCGCGTCGTTGAATCGGGCTTTCAGAACCCTCTCGTTTCCCTTTTTAACCAGACCATCGGGATCGCCGCTGGTGTTCATCACCGCCACGAAATGGTTTGCCAAATCTCCCGAAGTCTTCTCTACGGAGAAATACTTCTGATGATGGCGCATCACCTCGGTCAGCACTTCCGCCGGCAGATCCAAATACGCGGGATCGAAATCGCCTTTGATCGCGGTCGGGTACTCGGTGATGTAGGTAAGCGTCTCCAATAACTCTGGATCAAGCTTCGCGTTCAACGCAGCAGTTTCCACCTGAATCTTTTTACGCCGTTCATCTGACGATAGAATGACGAAACTTTTGCGCAGCCCGCTTTCGTAGTTTGCCGTGGTCACCGGAATGTTCTTCGAACCCAGCACGCGATGGCCTCGCGTAACACTTCCACTTTTGACGCCAGCAATCTCAAAAGGAACCACTTGCTCTCCGAGCAAAGCCACAATCCAACGGATCGGCCGGATAAACCGAGGACCCGTCTTCCCGCCCGTCCAGAACATCGTCTTGGGCCATTGAAGGCCCAAAATTGTCTGCGGAAGCGTCTCCGCCAGAAGGTCCAGCACCGCGCGCCCCGGGACTTCCTTGCGCAACTCGTAGTATTCGCCAACCTTGGCCAGCGCCGAAAGCTCCACGCCTTGTTTCTTGGCGAAGCCCGCCGCAGCCTTATCGCCGGCGGACAGCGGCGGTCCTTTGATGACCTGCACTTCGTCCGGCGTACGTTCCGGCACACCCGTGGCCCGCACCACCAACCGCCGCGGCGTGGCATCCACCCTGAGCTTCGCGCCGAACAGGTCCATTTTCGACAACTGCTCTAGCGCCGCCGGAATCATCCAGTGCGGAATCTCTTCTGACCCAATCTCCAACAGGAAGTCGAGGCTCATGCGCAGCCCTCCCGCTTTATGGGAACCACGTTTTGTTGATCCACCCAAATCCTGGCAGTCCCCACCGCCAAGTCGCGCACCCGTTTGATGACCCCAACCCGTTCCGTCACGGAGATCGCCCCACGCGCATCCAGCAGGTTAAACAAATTCGAACACTTCAGCACTTGGTCGTAAGTAGGCAGCACGGGAAATCGCTCTTTCTCCTTTGACTCCTCGTACTTAGCCAACAATTCCTTACATTCTGCTTCATGTTCACCCAACAGCCGCCACAGCCGGTCTACATTCGCCATTTCAAAGTTGTAGACCGAGAATTGCTGCTCGTCTTTCAGGCGAACATCGGCGTAATGAACGACCCCGTTTTCGTTACGGGTCCATTCGATGTCATACACGCTTTCCACACCTTGCAGAAACGCCGTCAGCCGCTCCAGCCCGTAGGTGATTTCCGCCGGAACCAGATCCAAATCGATGCCTCCACACTGTTGGAAATAGGTAAACTGGGTGATCTCCATCCCATCCAGCATCACCTGCCAACCAATGCCCCAGGCGCCCAAAGTCGGCGATTCCCAGTTGTCTTCTTCGAACTTGATGTCGTGCTTGGAAAGATCGATGCCAATCGCTTCCAAACTTCCCAAATACTGATCCAGCACGTCCTCCGGCGCCGGCTTCAGAATCACCTGCAACTGCTGATGCTTGTACAAGCGATTGGGATTTTCGCCATAACGCCCATCGGCGGGGCGGCGGCTGGGTTGAACATAAGCCACGCGATATGGTTTAGGACCCAAAACGCGCAAAAATGTTTCCGGACACATGGTCCCGGCGCCAACTTCGACGTCGTAGGGTTCTTGAATGATCGCCCCACGCTCGTCCCAGTAGCGTTTGAGTTTGAAAAGAGTTTGCTGGAAGGAATCCATCTTAATGTGTTTCGTATAAAACGACTACAGCGCCTCAATCACTGGCACCGTCAAAAATCGCCGTTCCACGTGTTGCTCCAAGGCTCGAACCAAAGCCCGGCGTAAATCGCTCGCGGTGGCCTTGGACCACTCCCGCGGAGCCAGCGCGTCAATCGGTTTCTCAAACATCTCGCCGACAATTTCCACTGTCTGGTCGCTCACGCGAGTCTCAGGCCAAATCCCCGCCAGTCGCACCGCCCACACGGAAAAATAGCAGATCGCGCACCACGGGTCGCCGCCACCGCGCAAATGCTCAAGCAATGACGCCAGCAAGCGGAAAAACTTTTCGTTGGGTTCATGTGAAGGCAGCAGGTGATCGGTCACTTCTGTGAAATAATCCAGCACCACGCTGCGCGAATAATCGCCCGCCAAAGCGAATTGCGACTCCATCACCTCGCAACCTGAAAGACTCACCAGCTCTGCGTTCTCCTTCTGAAAGTAGGACATCTGAACCCGGGTCAGCCGCTCCAAACCCGAACCAAACGGACCCTTAGGTTTGCGGGCTCGCCGCGCCACACCGCGCAGCCGCCCCTGATCCCGGGTAAAAAAACTGACAATCAGATCCGCCTCCCGGAACGGGTACGTGCGTAGAACAAAGCTCTCGCTCACCCGCGCGGGCATAAATTCGGCGTAATAGTTCAGGGTAACATGAGCGGGGTGAATCAAGTATTACAGGCGAGTACGATGGCTAGCGCTCGCTGTGCCCATCAGCACACAGTACCCGTTGCCTCCGAAACCTGCTCCACCGCCACCAAAGAAAAAGTAACGCTACTGCGGCGCGCTCTCCGCGCTGGCACTCCGCTCCGGCAGAATCCCCAACTCCACATACACTGGCCGAATAGCGTTGCGAACCTCGCCCAATCGCCCCCAGTACCAAAGCGCCGCCAGGATACACAGCGCCCCACCCAGCATCAAGGTTTCCGGCGCTCCCACTCTCGCCGCCAGGCTGCCGCCAATCAAACTTCCGATGGGCAAAAAGCCAAAAACCGATAGTGAGTAAAACGACATCACTCGCCCGCGCTTGTCATCGGCAACTATGGTTTGCAAAATTGTATTGCTGGTGACAATCTGCTGCATCATCCCAAAACCGGCGCCGAACATCAGCACCATCGACAGCCAAAAATTGCGTGAAAGCCCAAACAGCACCAGTGAACCGCCCAGCATCGCCGACGCAATCCCCAGCCATTTGCCCAAACCCACAACGCTTTTCCGCATGGCCAGGGTGACCGCGCAAGTCAGCGCCCCCATGCCCACTCCGGCGCTTAGAAACCCTAGCGTGTGCGCGCCTCCGCCCAAATACTTGTCCGCCATGATCGGCAGCAGCGTGGAGAACGGCATGCCAATCATGCTCACCAAGCCAAGCATCAAAAGAATCCAACGAATGGCCGGCGACGCCAGAATATAGCGCCACCCTTCCGTCAGTTCTTCCCAAATATGTTTATCGGAGCGGCGCGTTTCCACCGGCTTCAGCGTCATCGCCAGCAGCGAGTAGATCACCGCGATGTAGCTGACCGCGTCGATCAGGAAGCAATACCCCTCGCCCACCCAGGCAATCACCACGCCGGCAATCGCCGGGCCCACCAACCGGCCTGCGTTTACTACCGATGAGTTCAGCGCGATGGCGTTGCTCAGGTCTTCCCTGCCCTCCACCATTTGAATGACGAAGGATTGCCGAGCCGGAGTCTCAATAGTGTTGATCACGCCCTGCAGAAACGTCAGCAGCAAAATCCACGCTATATTTTTGCTGCCACTGAACGCCACCACCGCCAGCGCCAGTGATTGCAGCATCGCGGCAATCTGCGTGGCCACCATGGTGTGGTGTTTGTTCCAGCGATCCACCCAAACTCCGGCCAGGGGCGAAAGCACCAGCGCGGAAATCTGCCCGGTGAAACCAACTAAGCCCAGCATGAAGGCTGAATCCGTCAGCCGGTACACCAGCCAACTGGTGGCCAGGCGCGTCATCCACGTGCCGATCAGCGATATACTTTGGCCGGTAAAAAAGAGCCGGAAGTTGCGCGAACGCAGCGCGCGAAAGGTGGTCACTCTACCTATTATGATAAGGCCCTATTGCAGATTCACATTATGCTGTTGCAAGTTCGTGCCCGTGGCCAATTCGTAGGATGACACTGCTTCTGCCAGATCCGCCTCCGCGCGCCGCTCCTGGCTGCGCGCGGCAATCATGGTGTTCTGCCTTTGCTGAACCAAGAAAAGCGTTGACGTCCCTGCGCGAAACTGCCGTTGCTCGCTTTGATACTGCTCCTCCGCCGATTGCCGTTGTACGCGCGAAGCCTCCAGCCGCGCCTGCGTCGAAACCATGTTCTGCATCGCGTTGCGTACATCGGCTTGAATGATCTGTTCCGTCTGTTCGCGTTGATTCTTAACCCGCCGCCCCTCTGCAATCGCCCGGCTTAAGTTGGCCTCCGCGGTCCGATTGCGTATCGGAAACGAAATGCGCAATTGAACTTGTGTCGTGGGGAAATCGCCAGCGAATAAATTGTTCAGCGATTGTCCATAATCGCCAATCAACAGTGCCGGGGTCGAACTCCCGCCACCCAGCACCACTGGACCCAAACCCGCACTCGATGACAACACATTTAAACGATCAATGATCGGACCGAAGCTCGACGTCAACGGATTGCCGCCTGCCTGCGCCACTTGCGGCCCAGCCAATCCAGCGCGCGCATAGCTCCCCACCAGATCCACCTGCGGCTTGGTCAATTCCCGGTTCAGTTTTTGATCCACCAGATTCACTTCGGCCGACAATTTCAGCTGAGCCACCTCTGGCCGGTTCGCCAGCGCATCATTCACCGCATCGCTCAGCGGCGTCACCGGTGGGGCCGTGTCGGGTTGCGTTACCGGAGTCAACGCACTGGCCCACAGCGCCGAAGACCGCTCGCCCAAAATCAGCGTCTTCAACGAGTTCTCAGCCCTGGTCAGCGCCGTTTGCCCCGAGTATGCGCTCAACTCAAATCCCGCCAACTGCGTCTGCGCGGCTACCACATCAATCGGCGCCAGCAATCCCTGTTCCTGCTGCCGGCGATTGCTCTCGTCCTGCTGCCGCCCAATATCGACGGCCTCCAGTTGCACTTGCAGATTGTTGTAGGCGTACACCAATTCCCAATACGCTTGTTCGGTTTGTTGGACGATCTGCATCACCCGCTGGCGAAACTGTTCGTTGGTCAACAGCTTATTCTTCTGTGCCACGTCAATCGAACGCCGGTTGCTGTCGTAGCGCAAACCGCGCCACAAGGGCTGCGTGTATTGAAATGTCAGCGTGGTTGGATACTGCGGATTCAGCGTGGCAAAACTGTTGTTGGTATAGGTTCGTTGATTGGAAAAATCCACACGATAGTTGCCGCCCAGCCAAGGCGTGTTACCCGAGAGAGCTGGATCCACCAGCCAATTTCGATTGAGCACCGCGCCCGTGGTCGAGCCACCCAGTGAACTGGCCACCGGATTGATCTGCTTCTGAAACGAACCGTTGGCACCAATCAGCGGGTCATAGGCCCCGCGCGCTCCCAGCAAAGTATAGTCCGCTTCTTCGCGATCGATCCGTGACAACTGAATGTCCTTGTTACTCGCCAGCGCCATACCGATGGCCTGCTGCAAAGTAATCTGCGCCTCCGCCAGCACACCAATCCGCGGTATTACGCGCAACGGCCGTACCGGGGGCACCAGCGTGGCCGCCGTATCCTGGCCCCAAACTGGACTCACCATCAACCCAGCCAACACACAGGCGCAGGTTTGCCTGAAGAAAACCGATCGCATTAAGCGCGCTCCCCACTTTCCAGATGTGCTGGCTGCGGAATGGCCGATTCCAGGTTCATGCCCTTGCGCCGTCCGAATATCCGTTGCATGATCGGCAGATTCTTCATATCGTCAAACAACGAATAGAACACCGGCACCGCCAGCAAGGTCAGCAGCAGACAGAACGTTTGCCCGCCCGCCACCAACACCCCAATTGAGCGGTTTGTCGCCGCGCCATCTCCGCTTGAAATGATCAACGGCAACATGCCCACCACCAGCGCCGCGGTAGTCATCAGAATTGGCCGCAGCCGGTCACGATTGGCCTGGATGATCGCCTCATAGCGTTCCATCCCTTTTTCGCGCAGACCGTTGGTATGATCAATCTGCAAAATCGCGTTCTTCTTGACAATGCCGAACAACAGCAGCATGCCCAGGGCCGAAAATACATTAATCGTCTGGTGCGCAATCACCAGCGACAAAACGCCGAATGGCACGGCCAAAGGCAAGGTCAGCAGAATCGTCAGCGGGTGCAAAAACGATTCAAACTGCGCCGCCAGCACGATGTACATGAAGATCAGCGTGAGTGCGATGGCGATCAAAAAATAGTACGCCGCTTCCGCCAGGTTCTTGGTCATCCCCGTGGGTGCGGTACTGTAACCCGCATCCATTTGCATCTTCGCTACTTCGTCCTTCATCGTATTCAGCACCTGTTGCTGGCTTCCGCCCGGCAGCACGTTAGCGCTGATAATCACCTGGCGCTGGCGGTTCATACGTCCAATGCTTGACGGCGCGGTGCCGGATTTAATCCTCACCACTTGATCCAGCGGCACCCAGCCCTGCTTGTTAGTGGAAAACACAATCAACTGCGACAGGCCTTCCACGCTGGTCCGGTATTGCCGGTCTGCGCGAATGCGGACATCATATTCCTCTCCGCCCGAAGGAAACGTGGATACCACTTGTCCCGCCACCAACGTGTTCAAGGCCGTGGCGATGTCATTCACCTTCACACCCAGATCCGCCGCCCGCTGGCGGTCAATCTCCACTCGGAATTCGGGCTTCCCGAATACCATGGAAGTATCCGGATCGCCAACGCCAGCAGTGGTCTTCAGCTTCGCCACGATCTTCTGCGAATACTCGTTCAGCTTGTCCAGATCCGGCCCGCTCAAGACGTATTGAACATCGGCTTGCCCGCCGCCGGGCCCCCCCCCCTGCAGAACCGAAATCCGCAGATCCGGCGGATAGGTTTGGAACAGCTGGCGAGCTCGCCCCATCGCGTCATCCTGTGAAAACTTACGCTGGTCCACTGGCACCAGCTTCACGTAGATTGACGCCCGGTTGGATGCCGATGCCGTCGTCACAAAACCTCCGCTGCTCGAGCCGATCGAAGTCAGCGTCGCGGTTACCCCAGGCTGCGCCCGCAACTCTCGCGCGATGCGTTCGGCAATCGTCATCGTGGCCGCCAGCGATGTGCCTTCGGGAGCCTTTACCGTCACCTGAAATTCGCTGCGGTCATCTACAGGCAGGAAGTTCTTGCCTACCATCATGAACAGGGGAATCGTCGCCAGTGTCACCGCCACGCACAGCGCAACCATGCTCTTCCGGTGTGCCATGCTCCATTCCAGCATTTGCGTGTAGTAGCGATCCAAAAAGCGGAAGAAACCCGCATCTTTAGACCCTTTGTGCGCCGCCACTTCCTCCGGCGTTTTGGCTTTGATGAACCGCGCACTCAACATCGGCGTCAACGTGAAGCTCACCAGCAACGAAACCGCAATGGCAAACGACGACGTAAAACCAAACGACGACATGAACCGCCCGATAATGCCGCCCATAAACCCAATCGGCAAAAATACCGCTAAAAGCGACATGGTTGTCGCCATCACTGCCAAGCCAATTTCCTTGGTCCCCTCTACCGCCGCCTGCATCGGAGGCATGCCCTTTTCCTCCACAAAGCGGTAGATATTCTCCAGTACGATAATGGCATCGTCAATCACAATACCTACCATCAAGGTCAGCGCCAGCATGGTGATCTGGTTTAAGTCCAAATGCATCGCGGCCATCAACCCAAACGTGGATATGATGGAGGCGGGAATCGCCAAGGCCGAAATCAAAGTGGTGCGAACGTTGGCCAAAAACAGATAAATGATCAGTGCCGCCAACAGGCTGCCTTCCACCAGATGCGACTCCAAGGAACGCACGGCGGACTTAATAAACAACGATTGGTCGTTGATAATTTGAATATTAATATCCTTGGGCAACGCCGCTTCCACTTCCTTCAGGCGCGCCTTCACCGCCTCGGCCGTGGCCACCGTATTTTCGCCGGATTGCTTGGATACCACCAGCGTCACCGCCGGATTACCGTTCAGCCGCGACGCCGTGGTCGGTTCTTCCTCGGAATCCTCGGCCCGGCCGATGTCGCGTATCTTCACGACATACGACCCTCGCCGCGTTACCGCGATCTCGTCAAACTGCGCCGGATCCACCAGGCGCCCCAGCGTGCGTACTGAAAATTCCTTGGCCCCGGCGTTCACATTTCCGCCCGGAACCTCCACATTTTGTTGACGCAGCGCATTCACCACGTCAGAGACCGCAACGTTGTAGGCCCGCATCTTTTCCGGGTCCACCCACACCCGGATCTCGCGTTTTAATCCGCCTACCAGCGAAATCTGTCCGACGCCTGCGATATTTTCGAGCTTTGGTTTAATCTGCTTGTCCGCGATCTCCGTCACTTCCCGCAGCGGACGCGGCGAGGAAATCACCATCTGCAGCACCGGTTGCGCGTCTACGTCCAGTTTCTGCACCACCGGCGCCTTCGCGGTTTCCGGAAGTTGTGGAATCACCTGATTCACTTTGTCACGCACTTCCTGCGCCGCTACGTCTCCACTTTTGTCGAGACTGAACTGCACACTCACCGTCGAGTTCCCCTCAATTGAGGTGGACTGCATCGTGTCAATTCCGCTGGTGGTATTGATGGCATCTTCAATCCGCTTGGTGATTTCCGTTTCAATCTCTTCGGCGGAGGCGCCAGGGTTGGATACCGTGACCAGGATGGTGGGCAAATCGATCTTAGGGAACAGATCCAACCCCAAGGTGAAGAAAGAAAAACCGCCAATCACCATCAACGCCAACACCAGCATGGTGGCGAATACGGGACGTCGAACGCAAAGCGCTGCTAGTTTATGCATATTGTGATCCCTACTTCTTCACCGTCTTTACCGTTTGCCCGTCGTACAAATCCGACAAGTGGTCCAGAGCCACGCTGGTTCCGCTGTTGATCCCCGAAAGAATCTGCACCAGTCCCTCGCTGCCCGGCCCAGCTTGCAAATTCGACTGCACGCCCAATTGCACCACCGCCACCCGCGCGCGGTTATCGCGTACAAAGAACAGCTGTGAGGAATTCGTGGTCGCGTCGGTGATCACCGCTCCCTTCGGAACAAAAATCCCTTTGCTGCTGCCCGGCAGCAAAATTCTCGCCGTCGCGAACATGCCCGGCTTCAATGCCAGATCGCCGTTGCTGAATTCCGCAATCACTGTGAAGGTGCGTGAACTGGCATCCACTGCCGGATTAATAGCCGCCACTCTGCCCTGGAAAATGCGCCCAGGATAGCCTGGAACACTCGCCTCTACCGGCACCGATACTTTCATTTGCGGCGCGTTTACTTCCGGCACACCCAACTCCAGCCGAATCGGCGTGATGCGCAACACCGTCGCGATTTTTGCGTTGGTGCCCACAAACTGCCCAATCGCCACCGGCCGTGCACTCACATATCCCGGAAACGGCGCGCGGATAAACGTATCGTCTACGGCTTTTTGCGCCATCGCCATCTGTACTTTGTTTCCCGAGAGCGAAGCCTGCGCCGTCATCACGCCCTGGAAATTCTGCCGCGCCGAGTTCAGCGTCGCTTCATATTGTTGCCGCGCCGAATTGGCCTGCGCCTGTGCCGTGTCGGCCTGCGTCCGCGCTTTCTCATACGCGCTCTGCGAAACATCACCCGTCTTAATCAAATTCTCGTAGCGCTTGGCATCTGCCTCAGCCTGCTTGGCCTGTGCCGTCGCCGAATCAAACGCGGCCTTGGCCGATAGCACTTCCGGAACGTTGTTGGGATTGAATTGCTGCTGTGCGTCCAAGCCAATGCGGCTCTGCGCCTGTCTTACCGCCGCTTCGGCTTGCTCCTGCGCCGCCTTGGCCTGATCCAATCGCAACTGCGCGTCGCGCCCTTCCAGCCGCGCAATCACTTGTCCCTCTTTTACGTAATCGCCCACATCCACCGGCGTCAGATCCACGCGCCCGCCCGTCAGCGGCGCCACATCGGAGCTGTCCTTCGCAACAAAACTCCCCGTCACCTGCACCGCTGCCGCCACCGGCCGCTCCACTACGTCCACAACCGTCACCGTCGGCGTGCTTGCAACTGACGCTGCCGCCCCCGTTCCATTCTTTGCCGCTTCCGTCGTCTTGGGCTCGCCGCAGCCAGCTAGCAATATCGCCATCATGAAAACTGACAACCCGGAACTCACTCTCGCCTTATGACTTCGCATGAAAATCCTTCTCGATTCTTGTTTGATGCAATTTGCCGTTCCCACGACTGTTCTTTTTCGCCGCAGGCTTGCCACTCTGTTTCAAACTGGTGACAGGAGGAGTCGCGACAGGTTTAGAAGCGAAGTCGCTCCCTGGCACAATCAATCCCGCCAGCACCAACTGCACCAATTCATCCAGGATGGCCGCGTCCCCGCAAGCTGCACGTTTCAATCCGAATACGTGCCGCGACATGGCGAAATGCACGAACGTGCTAATGGCAAATCGGGCGGCCACTTTGGCATCACACTTGCGAAAGGCGCCTTCCTTCTGCCGCAGGACAATATACTTACACAAAAACCCGTCTGTGGGTAAGACGAACCGTTCGCGAAAAAGGTTTGCCAAAAGATGCCCTTCCAGCAATGCATACAACATCAGCCGATGAAACCCCGGGTCTTCGGCGAACGAAACGAGCAACTGGCGGGCAAAGCATCGCAGCAAGCCCGCATCCTCCCGCCGCTCCATAAACCCCTGCAATTCCCGCTCGCGCTCCCCCGCTCCTTCTTCTCCCGCCTTCAAATCCAAAATGGCGTGGTACAGATCTTCCTTGGTCGCGAAGTGGCGAAACAGAATCGCCTCGCTCACCCCCGCCGCCAGTGCAATATCCTTCGTCTTCGTGCCGCTAAACCCATTGCGCGCAAATACTTCAATGGCCACCCGCAACAACTGATCGTGCCGGTCATCGGCGTGCATACGGCTCTTGCGGGCGGGAGTGCTCCCCATTACCGCGGGATCCTGAGAATTCACGACACCCTTAACGGAAGCGGCAATGTTCATAAGTAAGTGCTCACTCAGTTAGTGTAGCATGAGAAAGTGGCAGAACATTGCCCAAATGGGCTACTTGGTTCTTTTAAAGACGGATTCCTGCAGTAAACATACCAGTAAAAACTGATCCCAGTCCTGGAAAATCGGCCAATGCACTCCCGCTACCGGCGAACAGCGTAGAGAAAAAGAAGCGCCAAATCCAGCCTGCCGAATGGGGAATGCTACCCTGTTTAAAGTGCCAAAATTGATTGAATTTCAGAACGTGAGTGTCCAGCGTGAAAGCACCATGGCCCTCCGCGGCGTCACCTTCTCGATTGACGCCGGCCAACACGTCGCCATTCTCGGCCCCAACGGTTGCGGCAAATCAACGCTGCTCAAAGTCGTTACCCGCGATTGCTACCCCCGCTATCCTCTGCAAAGCAGCGTTCGTATTTGGGGCGAGGACACCTGGACCCTCTTCGACCTCCGCGCCACCATGGGCATCGTCACCAACGACCTCGTTAACCTCTGCACCCAGCCCTACTCCGGCCTCGAAACCGTGCTTAGTGCGTTCTTCGGCTCCATCGGCATCTGGCCCTATCATCATGTAACGCCGAAGATGGAGAAGCGTGCCAAGGAGCTTTTGAAATTCTTCGACGTTGCTCATCTCGCCGACCGCGTGATGACCGAACTCTCCAGCGGCGAAGCCCGCCGCATCGTCTTCGCCCGAGCCCTGGCCCACAATCCCAAAGCCCTGGTGCTCGACGAGCCCACCAACAGCCTCGACGTCCGCGCTCAGCATGAAGTTCGTGAATCGATGCAAAGATTAGTCGCCAGCGGCGTGACGGTGATCGTAGTTACCCACCACCTGCCCGACATCATCCCCGAAATCCACCGCGTCGTCGCTCTGAAACAGGGAAAGCTCTTCTTCGACGGCCAAAAAGAAGAACTCCTCAATTCAGAAAAAATGCAGGATCTTTTCGAAACCCCAGTAACCGTCCGCCGCGTGGGCGAGTATTACGATTTCGGCATGGCGTGAAGGGCCTGGGAACCCAGTCGCTGGGCATCGTTGTCGTCGCCTACACCGTCAAGGAGCAAAAATAGATCCTGTTATTAAGGTTGAGAATGTTTAGCAAGAAGCCCTACTTACTAGCTAAAGACAAGAGGTCACGTTATCGGCACTACAAAACTTTACATCATCGGCAATGGCTTTGATCGCCATCACGGGATCGCTTCTTTGTATCAAGACTTTAAGACGTTTCTAAGGCACAAGGATAGGGAAACACTTGAAACGGTGGAACAGTTTCTCGGTTCTGGGGATAGGCTGTGGTCGAAGTTTGAACAAAGTCTGGCTAACCTTGATGTCGACGCGCTTCTTGATGTGGCCGCGGCCCAGTTGACTTCCTATGGAGATGACGACTGGAGCGATTCTGCACACCATGACTTTCAGTGGACCATCGAACAAACAACAGAGGCCCTCTCCACTGATTTGAAAAAACACTTTTGTGACTGGATTCGGCATTTGGACATACCTACTCCAGCCACAGTACAAGTACCCATGCTTCGCCTTTATACGGAGGCAACGTTCTTGAATTTCAACTATACGTCGACCTTAACCCG
>JANXYJ010000181.1 GCA_025350105.1 Terriglobia bacterium
CCCCAACGCACTTCCGTCGCGCTCCTGCGAACCACGGGTATCCCCCATCTTCGATCACGTCGCCGGCCTTGATGTCGTTGTAGTTCACCAGCGAAATACCGCACTCATAACCTGATTTCACTTCGCTGGCGTCGTTCTTGAAGCGCTTGAGTGCGTCAATCTTGCCGGTATGCACCAGTTTGTTATCGCGCATCAGGCGCACTTCGCAACTGCGCAGAATCACGCCGTCGTCCACCTGGCAGCCGGCCACCGCGCCAACCTTGGAAATCTTGAACACCTCGCGCACCTGCGCGCGGCCCTTGTAGACTTGTTTGAAAACGGGCTCCAGAAGGCCCGTCATGGCGCGCTTAATTTCGTCCGAAAGCTCGTAAATAATCGAGTGCAGGCGGATATCCACCTTCTCTTCTTCCGCCGTGGCTTGTGCGTTGCGTTCGGGCCGTACGTTGAAGCCCACAATTACCGCGTTCGAGGCCGACGCCAGCAGCACGTCGGTTTCGGTGATCGCACCGACGCCCGAATGCAGTACGCGGATCTTCACTTTGTCCGTTGACAGCCGTTGCAAGCTATCGGAAATCACTTCCGCCGTGCCGCCCACATCCGTCTTCAGAATAATGCTGAGTTCCTTAACCTCGCCCTCTTTCAACTGATCGTGCAGTTGATCGAGCGTAATGCGCTTGGTCTTGGACATCTGTACTTCGCGGTCTTTTTGCTGGCGGTAAATGACAATCTGTTTCGCCTTCGCCGTATCGGTGACCACCTGCAGCGTGTCACCCACATCGGGCAGCGAATCGAGGCCCAGCACTTCGGCAGGCATGGATGGACCCACTTCGCGTACCGGCTGTCCACCGTCGCCAAACATCGCACGGACCTTGCCCGACACCGAACCGCAGATCACGAAATCGCCCACCTTCAATGTTCCATTGCGCACCAGTACCGTTGCCACTGGACCGCGTCCACGATCCAGCTTTGCTTCGAGCACGGAACCCATGCCAGGCCGGGTTGCATTGGCTTTCAGATCTTGCAAATCGGCAACCAGCAGAATCATTTCCAGAAGACTATCGATGCCGTCTTTGGTTTTGGCCGAAACGTTCACCATGGGCGTATCGCCGCCCCATTCATCCCACAGCAGGCCGCGATCGGACAGCTGCTTCTTTACCCTATCCGGCTGAGCATCCGGTTTGTCGATTTTATTCACCGCCACAATGATGGGCACGCCGGCTGCTTTGGCGTGATCGATGGCTTCCAGCGTCTGCGGCATCACACCGTCGTCCGCCGCCACCACCAGAATGACGATATCGGTCACCTTGGCGCCGCGCGCACGCATCCGGGTAAAGGCTTCGTGACCCGGCGTGTCAATGAACACAATATTCTTGCCGTTCTTCTCCACGTGATACGCGCCGATGTGCTGCGTGATGCCGCCGGCTTCTCCGCCAGCCACATTGGCTTCGCGTATGGAATCGAGCAGCGAAGTTTTGCCGTGATCGACGTGGCCCATGATGGTGACCACCGGCGGCCGCTTCTCGCGATCGTCGTCTACTTCAGTCTGCTGAATTTCGTGCGTCGTTTCTTCTTCGTAGCTCAGCTTATTGGTGGAGGCGCCAAAGTCACGCGCCAGTTCCTCGGCCAGCTTTACGTCCATGGTCTGGTTGATAGTGGCGAAAATCTTCCTCTCCACCAAACGCTTCACCAGCAAGTTGCCCTTGATGCCCAGCTTTTCCGAAAGCTCTTTTACCGTGATGCCTTCGGCAATGGTGATCTCGCGATCGACCGGCGGCTGTTGGAACGATTCCTGGCGCCGCGAAACGGGACGCAAACGTCCTTCCTCATCCTCACGGCGATGGCCCGCTCCTCGCGTGCCGGGTTTGGTGGCATGGCGGCGGCCCGGATCGGTAGGCAAAGTGGCGGGTTCCGCCCGCAACGGCGAAGTAGGATGCATCGGCCGCCCGCGCGGAGGGCCGCCGGGACGCTGCGGATACGAACTGCCTGGATAAGGCGATCCAGGTGCCCCACCGGGACCCCCGCCACTACCCCGTGACAATGGTTGGCCGGGACGCACCGGACCGGTATAAATGGGGCGCCCTGGAACCGGACTGCTGGGGCGGGCCGACGGCGCGCCCGGCCGTGGTTGACCCGGCATGGCCGGTGCTGCTGGCGGTTTCGCCAAGCGGGCTGCCAAATCCGGACGCGGCGGAACCACCGGACGTACGCCGGGCTGGCCTGCCAATGGTGGCCGTGGACCTGAACCGGTTTGACCGGATGATCCGGTTTGCGATGGTCCTGCTTGCGGAAAGCTCGACGGCGGGTAGTTTCCGTGCGAAGAATGCGCTGACGGCGGACGCAACGGTTGCTGCGCGGCGCCAGGCATCGGCGGTCGCGGCAGCGGACCGCCCGGTCTGGGTGAACCTGCGCCGGGCGTGGTAATCCCGCGAGGTGTTGTCATCCCACCGGGCGTGGTAATCATCGACGGCGGGTGAGCCGACCCCGGCATCGGCGTGGGCCTGGGCCCAGGCATCGTTGGACGCAACGGCGTCTGGCTGGCAGGACGCGGCGGTTGCGGGGTTCCCGGCTGGGTTGTTCCAGAAAGTTGGGTTGTCCCAGAAAGCTGGGTTGTTCCGGGAACGGGCGCACTCGGCGTGGCCGAACCAGGTGTGCTCATGGCTCCAGGCGCGGACGTTTGTGTCGCGGGATGGGTTGACGTGTGTGTTGACGTGTGTGTTGAGGTGTGTGTTGAAGGCTGAGTGGACAGCTGTCCGGCCGCCCCCGGTAGCGGTTGCCTTGGTCCCGAGAAATCTTGTCCAGGCCGTGGTATTGGTGGCACCGCACGAACCGGAATCGCAGGTGAACGATTTACAATCGGACCACTGGGTGCCAGGCTTCCCGGTGCGGAACCCGACGCTAAAGGCGGACGCAACGGAAACGCTGTTTTGCGTTGCGGTGCCACTGGCGCGGCAGTTTCTGGCGTTACCGTTGTTGCCGCGTTGGTTGTGATACTCGGTGTGACGGCCGGTGCAACACTGGGCGCAACACCTGGTGCAACAGCTGGTGCAACACCCGGCGCAACACTTGCAACGACCGGTGTGATGTTCGACGCAGCAGTTGGCGTGACAGCAATTGGCATGACAGCAGTTGGCGTCACTTCGGCTTTCGCTGTGTGCGGAATCTCCATCGGTTCACCGGAGCGGCTGCTCGAGTGTGCAGCCGATTCTGCAGAAGAAGCAGAAGCCGAAGACAGGTCACCGCGTGGCCGCTCGCCTGTCGATTCACCAGCATCTTCGCCAGTTACCCGGCGGCGAATTCTCAAGGCCAGATCGTCCTCAAGAGAACTGGAATGCGTCTTCTTGTCGTGGACGCCTAGCTCCGGCAAGATATCAATAATCACGCCGGGTTTTACCTCCAGCTCACGAGCCAACTCGTTGATGCGAATTTTACTCATACGTAGCGCCTGACATTATGTTGCGTCACCTTCACCGGTTTGATGACCCAATGAAATAACCCAACCCAACGCCAGATAAGAACACGCGATTCCGCGATTAAACCTTTCCGAAGTCCCAACCAAATCTTACCCGGCCTGTCCGGTGGACTCCGCGTTTTCTATCGTAACAGATTCATTTTGCACCGCTGTTGCGGTCTGGGCGATTGGTAGTTCGCCGCCCGCGCCGGCGTCATCACTGGATCCGGAAATGGGCGCGGCATCCGAGGGAACAACTGCCGCCACCGGTTCCGCCGCATTTTCATACTGACCGTAGTAACTGTTCACCGCCAGCTGAATTTTTTCCACCGCCTCCGGATCCACTTCCGGCAACAGTTCCAATTCTTCCGGCGTCATGGAACCCAGCCGTTCCACTGTGGTCACATCTCCGGCCATCAGTTTTTCTATGATGGCCTCGGTCAACCCATGATCCAGCAGCACCGACACTGGCGCGCCCGGCACCACCATCGCGGCCATTTGCGATTCCACTTCCTGCCGCTTCTCTTCTTCGCTCTTAATATCAATACGCCATCCTAGCAATTTTGCGGCCAAGCGCACATTCTGGCCTTTCTTGCCGATGGCGAGCGAAAGCTGCGTGTCGTCCACCACAACTTCCATGTGTTTGCCCAGCGAATCGACGATGGTCACGCGCGCAATCTTCGCCGGACTCAGCGCATGCGTCGCGAACACCACCGGATCGTCGCTGTATTCAATAATGTCGATTTTCTCGCCGCGCAGCTCACGGATAATGGACTGCACGCGCATGCCCTTCATGCCCACGCACGCGCCCACGCTATCCACATCGCGGTCCCTGCTGGAAACCGTGATCTTGGTCCGTTCGCCGGCTTCGCGCGCACATCCCTTGATGCTCACCGTGCCGTCGTAAATCTCCGGCACTTCCTGTTCAAACAGACGCATCACCAGCTCCGGCGCCGCGCGCGAAATCACCACACCAGCATTCTTGCCGATCTTTTCAACGCTCTTAATCACGCAGCGGATGCGGTCACCCACGCTGAAGCTTTCCAGTTTCGATTGTTCTTTTTTGCCCAAACGCGCTTCGGTTTTCCCTAAATCCACAACCAGATCCGGGCCTTCGATGCGCTTTACCACGCAGTTCACCAGCTCGCCCACACGGCCGGAAAATTCGGAATGAATATTTTCGCGTTCCGCTTCGCGCACTTTTTGCAGAATCACCTGCTTGGCCAGCTGCGCGGAAATGCGGCCCAGCGCTTCGGTCTTTTTGGGGAAACGGATTTCCTGTCCAAGCTCGGCATCTTTGCGCATGGCCTGTGCCGCGCCCAGCGTCATTTCCTTGTCCGGATCGGTGACTTCTTCCACTACTTTCTTAATGCCGAAAATTTGCAGGGCGCCGGTGCCCGGATCGAAATCCGCGCCCAGTTCCTCGTTGGTATGAAATTGCTTCCGCGCCGCCACCAGCATGGCGTCCTTCACCGCGTCCAGAATAATTTTCGGGTCAATACCCTTTTCTTTGGCTAGACTTTCGACGTTTTGTAAAATCGGTCCTAAGCTCATATATCCCTGTTTTCGTTTTTCTGGATTTCCGTTTTCTGGTCTCTTCTTAAACTTTGCTACTGGGCTTACACTCTGCTACTGGCTTACACTTTGCTACTGGGCTTACCGTTTCCTGCTGGGCTGACAATTTGGTACTAACTTTTCGCTGGAACGGGATGCCAGCGCCGCGGCCGCTTGGCCCCTACCACTCGAACTTAAGGTTGGCCTTTTCCACGTGGTCCAGCGGAATTAAAACGCTTTTGCCGGGCGTGGGTTCCAGCGTAATCACGCCGTCAGCAAAGCCTTTCAGGGCGCCAATCCAATGGCGCTGGTTTTCCACCGGCCGCCGCAGTACGATCTTCACTTTTTGGCCCACGAAGCGTTCAAACTCACGCGGCTTGGTGAGCTTCCGCTCCACTCCCGGCGAACTGACCTCTAACGCGTAAGCTTCGCCCGGAATCACGTCTTCCACGTCCAAAATCGTACCCACTTCGTGCGAAATGAATTCACAATCGGCATGGGTCACACCCGAGAATGCCACGCCGGTTGGCGCCGGAACATTCGGAAATTCTGTGGTCGCTGCCGTGGCAGCTGAATCCATGTGACTTCCCGCTACCGTGGCAGCTGTAGGCATACGATCAATCACCATCCGCAGCACACGGTTCCGCCCGCCGCCCACCAGTTCCACATCGACAATCTCGATGCCCTGGCTGGCGCCGACGCGCTCGGCGATCTCTCGCACTTTTTCCGTAATTGCCTCTCGATTCCGGTCTGCCATAACGCACCTGGGAGCTTTTGCCCAGTCTTTTTATCCGGTTGGCCGCAAAACCCCTTGGCTGCCGTTTACAAATTGCCAGCCGTCGACGGGCTGCGCTGACGCACTTAACGTTTTGCCAATAAAAAAGTGGGCTTTCGCCCACGGGAGTCATTCGCCAACTGATTCCAGTATACACGAGGGGCCAAGCCCACCGGAATCCGCCTCTCCGGATCTTTCTTGGATTGGAATGCCGCGCGACTTCTATCGGGGGCTGCAAGAGACCGTATAATGTTGCAATCGAGAGGAATATTCGCCATTGAAACCCGATCCCGCAGCCTTACGCCGCCATTACGCTTCCCTCCCCGACGAGGTTCTTCTTGATATGGATCGGGCCGAACTCACCCAATTGGCCCAGCAGGTTTATGATGACGAACTGGCCAGCCGGCATCTGAGCACGGGCACCGGCGCACAGGAATCGGCCGGCCCTGAACAACCCGCCGAGAAAACGGATGACGAACTGGATTGGTCTGCCGATCCCGATTGGTTGAGCGAGGCCGCCTGTGCCTGTGCCTTCGACAACGCGGCGGAAATGGACGAAGCCCGCGAGATTCTGGAGAAGGCGGAAATTCTTTGTCATGCCCGCCTTCTGCCTAGGGATACTTCGCCCGGCCAACCACCGCGCTTTGACTATGAACTGATGGTTCCGAGCGCACTCAATCTCCGTGCCATCAGCGTGCTGGACAAAGAACTGTTCAATCCTCCGGTGGAAGCCCAATGGCGGGCCCATTTTGAGGTGCTAGCGGACCAGGATTTCAGCGCCCTGCGTTTGGAGGACCTCACCGCCGGCTTGCAGGATCGCATCGCCCGCCTCACCGCCGCCTTTAACGACGAACGGATGCGGCGCTGGGGGCGCTGAATCGTATCCCGAGTGGGTGGGGTGCGAGTAACCCAGGATCGCGGCACCGCCAGCCAGGGGCTCAGCTTTTTGTCCTGCGCCGATTCTGTCCTGCGCCGATTCGCTGTTGAAGGGATGCCCGCCGTAGTGATGATCACCATCGCCTTCGCGCGGACTCGGTCGTCGCAAAGGCGGACAGGGCAAAGGGAAGTTGGTGCGGGCGGAGGGACTTGAACCCTCACGGACCTTGCGGTCCAACGGATTTTCATACCCGCTACGGCTTTCGCCGCCGCCCACCGCTTTCGCAAGTGGGGTTTGGGGTCTGGACTATCCCTTCACCGTTCCCGGATTGGTTCCGGGGCTCAGGTGCTGCCCGTCTAGTCTCTACACCTTCCCGGCCGCTTCGGGCCGGGCTTGGCTCGGGATCGCCATGTTAGAGGGTTCCCCGACTTTGAGCAGTTCTGCATCGCCGGTTTCCCGGCGAGCACTCAAGTTGGCGCTTAAGTCCGATGCGTCTGCCGATTCCGCCACGCCCGCAATATCCAAATGCCGTTCCCAGTGTAGCGTCCTTTCGAGTGCAGACCAAACTAACTTTTAAGTCCCTCTGGCCTACCTGCATGCTGCTGATAAATAAAGGATTACATTCTGCAAGATGTGAGCCTGTGTAAGTAACCGTGTAAACTTCGTTTGTTAAAAATCTCTCGCCACGTCAGCATCTTATCGCGATCAAGGCGCAGCTGGCATGCGAGCTCAGCACTGCACGCCAGATACGAAGGATCGTGGATGTGAGGGTCGGCTCAATTCTTGTACAGGGGCGTGGGTGTCCAAACGTACTTGCCGGTTTTGTTGATATAGCCGTACTTCCCGTCTTTGGTGGAAACAAACGCAAGACCATGGTGGAAGTCCTCAGCGCGCGTTGCCGTCATGGGTTCGATGACCATTTTCCCTGTGGTATCGATGTATCCCCACTTACCGCCAATTACCACCGCCGCCAGCCCCTCAGAGAAGTGAAAGGTCAAGTCGAATCGGGGTTTAATAAAGGTCTTGCCGTTGCGATCAATGTATCCGTACTTCTTGCCGAACTTCCAACGCGACAATCCCTCCACGAAGTCTCCCCATACGGTGCCACAGTCTGTCTCACCCGCTGATACCGGAGGCTGAAGAACCATGGTGCCGGTTGTATTCACGTATCCACAGTTATGTTTTCGATTGACCGAAGCTAGTCCTTGGTTGAAGGAACTTCCCCATTCGAATTGGGGGGCGATCATCCACTTACCTGTTTTGTCGATATAGCCCCAGCCATCATCGCCCGAAGTCGATTTCGTGACGGAGGCCATCCCCTCAGAGAACGGATAAACATACGTGAACTCGGGTGGAATCGCGAATTTACCGGTCTTATCGATGTAACCCTTCTTACCGCCGACTTCAATTACGGCGAGGCCATCGTGAAACGCGCTTTCCGCGCTGTCAGTTCCAATATTGTTATGCTCTCCGAAGCTCGTTTCTTGCCGTTCGTCAATCACAACTGCGCCAGTCTTGTCGATGAACCCCCACTTCGCATCGGCACTCAATTGCAAACCGGATACTTGGACGCGGGCCAGACCTTCGGAGAACTCCTGCGCCCACGGAAATCTCGGCTCGATCACGACTTTACCGGTCATGTCGATGTAGCCCCACTTCTTGTCGCGCTCAAAACGAGCCATCCCCTCCGAGAAATCCCCCACCGCGTCGAAGCACAGAGGTATCACGACTCGGCCATTTTGATCGATGAAACCACCTCTGCCTTTATCTTCCACCGGAAAAAGATGATCACCGTCACGTAGGTTAGGTCGGTTCGCGCTGGTTGCCACTGCGCACGCCTGATCACGCGGTGCGTGCTCCGGGGCTAGTATGCCGTCCGGCGTTACCTCCCGGCCCGAGCAGCCGCCGAAGTTTTCCTTGTACTCGGCGCATTCCCCCGCTGAAAAATCCGAAGGGCTCCAATTCAACAATCCGGACACGCCGCCGTAACGCCACAGAAGCATGTGTTTATCAGGAAAAAGAATCCAGTAGGTTTCCGAGTAAGTGTTGCCCACGATTAGGAGGACCGCTTCTTCTTGTTGTCCCCGCAGTTGCTCAATCAGGTCCGGCCGCTCTCGAAATCGCATGTCGTCGCCGAACGTTCGCAATGTCTTATCCCCAATCGAACGGCTGTGGACATATGAGATCCGGACCGTGACTCGCGGGTGTCCCTGGATATATTGATTCAGCCACGGTACTGACAAAGCCAGAGTTTCGTACTTCTCAGCGTTGGCAAGAAACGTATCTACGCCCTCAACCCTACCCTGGACTTGTCGCAGAACGAGTCCCACGCTAACGCCCGGCGGAAAGGTAGCTTTGCGCAGGGTTGCGTGCAGATTCATTTCCTCCGGTTCGCCTTTGTAAGTCGCCGTTCCGTATTCGGGGTGATGATAAGGGGTGATCTCCGAAGCCACGACTTCATAGCGACTTCTCAGCGCCGTCAAAGCATCGCCGGCGCGATCCTGGGAGCCGAGCAAATTCCATTCGCGTTCGATGGATCGCTTGGTATTCTCTACAAGTTCATACGAGAACGTCGAGCCTCTCAAACGGTCTTTGTTCGGCGACTTCTTTTCGAGCAGGTTCGCAACAACCCTTGAAAGGTCGGCGTTGTATGTCTGCCCGTTCAGGCCCTGGACCGACCAGGGAAGCATGAAGGGGTAGTAGGAATGCGTTTCCGCCCCAAGTTTGGACCCATCTTCGAACGTCACCTCCACCGTAACCCCTGGATAGTCGTCCGTTCTGACGTACGAGAACAACGCGGGTACCACGCGTGCTACCTGTTGGGCATCCTTGATTGTGTCGGACAGCAAAGCCCGCTGGCTTGCTGTTGCTCGGGCTACCTCCAATCGAAAGCGTCCCTTGGGGTCGACGATTTGTTCGTTGAGCCACGCGGGCGTTGCTCCTAGATTGAAAAGCTCCGGCCGAGCAATAGTTGGGGCATTCAGCGCAGCGATCAGTGCCTCCACTTTTGACCGATCTACCCGCTTGCCATTTGAAACGAAGGTGCCGCTCTTGGCACGAATCAAGATGGTCTGATCTTGGGTCGTCCCGAGTCCGCCCCAGCCGGAACGGATTGAAATCTCGCGTACAGGAGACTGAGCTACACCAAATCTTTGCAGAGAAAGAAGAAGAACACAGGCTAAGTGCCACCGAGATGTGAACCATTTTGCCTGCACGTTTCCATTATCCGCCGGATGTAGCTCAATTCATCCTCGATATGCGGGATGGTGCTACCCCTATGCCGAAGACACACGCAGTTTTTTCGGATTCGAAGTGGGGGGTAAAGTGAAATTGGTGCGGGCGGAGGGGCTAGAACCCTCACGGACCTTGCGGTCCAACGGATTTTCATACCCTGCTACCGCTTTCGCCGCCGCCCACCGCTTTCGCAATGGGGTTTGGGTCTGGACTATCCCTTCACCATGTCCCGGATACCTCTCCGGTGTTCAGGTGCTGCCGGTCTAGTCTCTACACCTTCCCGGCCTTGACTAGGGCAGGGCTTGGCTCGGGATCGCCATGTTATAGGGTTCCCCGACTTTGAGCAGTTCCACATCGCCGGTTTCCCGGCGAGCACTCAAGTTTGCGCTTAAGTCCGATGCGTCACTTCGTAATGTGGATGCGGAGCATGCTTTATACTGGCAGCAAACCATGAAAATCGTAGTCTTAGACGGCCACGCCCTCAACCCCGGCGACCTGGACTGGGGCCCCATGCAGCGCTTGGGTGCATTGCAGGTTTACCCGCGCACTCCCGAAGACCAGGTGGTGGAGCGCGCCACTGGCGCCGATGCCGTGCTCACCAACAAAACCAAACTCCGCAAGGAAGCGCTGGCCCAACTTCCCAAGCTGCGCTACATTGGCGTGCTGGCCACCGGTTACGATTGCGTCGATATCGCCACCGCGCGCGAACACACGATCACCGTCACCAACATCCCCACCTACGGCACCAACACCGTCGCCCAGTTTGCCACCGCGTTGATGCTGGAACTGTGCCATCACGTCGGCCGCCACGAACGCGCCGTCAATGCCGGTGAGTGGACCACCAACCCCGATTGGACCTTTTGGAAAACGCCGCAAATCGAGCTCGCCGGCAAAACCCTGGGCATCGCCGGCTTCGGCCGCATCGGCCGCCAGATGGGAGAAATCGGCAACGCTCTCGGCATGCGCGTGCTGGCGCATGACATTCCGTCATACCGTGTGAATCCGCCTTCATGGCCCGGTTTCCGCTTCGCCGAAATCGATGAACTGCTGCGCGAAGCCGACGTGGTCAGCCTGCATTGCCCGCTCACCCCGGAAACCCGCGGCATGATCAACGCCGCTTCGCTAAAACATATGAAGCCATCCGCGTTTTTGGTGAATTCCTCACGCGGGCCTTTGATTGTCGAACAGGATCTGGCCGACGCCTTGAATCATGGCCGCTTGGCCGGAGCCGCTTTGGATGTACTCAGCAGCGAACCTCCGCCCGCCGATAATCCGTTGTTGATGGCCAAGCATTGCATCATCACGCCGCACATGGCCTGGTCCACCGGCGCCGCACGCGGCAACCTGATGAATACGGCAGTTGAAAATTTAACGGCCTACTTAGCCGGCAAGCCCGTAAACGTTGTGAGTTGAGAGCGCCATCAATTCGTCGCCGCCGCACCCATCTCCGGCCGCTCTACCCGAATGATGAACCGCGGTGCATGATCCGCAAAATGATGCAGCAGCGCCCGCAGAAATAACAGCGCACCCAACATCTGCATGAATTGATCGAACAACGTCAGCAGCGCGTACGCGCCATGTGCGCCGGGCATTTGATCATAGGCCACGCCGGTCAACCCCATCCCCAACGCACCAAAACTATAAACCACAATTGCGACAATGAACTCCGCGCGTGTGCTGGGCGGAACGCATTTCAGGAACGGATAAAAGCGCGCGCCAATGCCAATGAAAATCAGCAGCGAAAGCCCCAACCATCCCAATTCAAAAACGCCCGTGGTGCCGGACATTTTGCGTAGGGGATCCAACAGGATTTGGTGTACCGTGCCCACTTCGTCCATCGAAATGAACATCAGCATTACCGCCAGCAAGCGCCAATCCTTATACAAAGGATCGCGGGCGGACTTCGCCAGTACCGCCAGCAAAGTGAGCAAAACGCCGCAACTGAACAGCGCCACTCCGTCAAACCACGAAAGCAAATTGGCTTCGTGATTCAGACTGACCAGACGCGCCGCACTCAAGTTCCAACGGCCGTCGCTGGCCACCGAAACACAGGTCTGCACAAAGCCGGCCAAACACAGCGCGATTAAGGCAATCGCAAAAAACTTTAGCAGTTTGCGCGGATGAATAATGTACGACACACCAGCCGCTGGATCCAAATGCGAATCCTTGCGCGGCGAACGGCGAGGCTTAAACACGGGCCGCCACGAGGTTTTCGGCGCGTCATGAACACGCGGTGCCTCTTGCCCTCGCGGACTGGAAGCCGCAGCCTCATGAATATGAATCGTCGGATAAGTGGTGCGCGCCATGAGAATCCAGAAACTTCTCCGGTGATTCCAATGCGACGAAACAACGTTCGAGGGGAAACGGAAACGCCCTAGCAGCGCAAACAGCGGCCGAAGGGCAAAGGCACGACAACGGTGCCCGGAAGTAGCTGACTCCATTATCAGGAAAGAATGTTTCAAGCGCAAGCGCGCCAAATTCCACCGCAAACCATCACAATAGGAAACATGGCCCATCCATCCGCCATCACCGCCGCCATCACCGCCGCCATCACCACCGCCACCAACCCTTCCGCCGGCGCACTCAGCGGTTCCCTCTTCGCCCTGGTGCTGGTGGAAGTGGCCGAACAAATTCACTTGGAGCACCTCCGCAAACTGCTGGGCGCCGGCCCCGCCCGCCGCGAGCCCACCTTTAAACACCCCGCCCCTGAATACGTCCGCTTTGAGCGCCCTCCGGTGGTCGAAGACGTCGATCCCGTGGAGTTGCTCACCGGCGAAAAGTTCCAATGCCGCGTCAAGTACTACGAAAACGGCGTCGCCTGCGTGGAGCTCGAGCTGCCTTTTCATTGCGATTGGGACGGCTTGTTGAAACTCACCAGCCGCTGGGTGGGCTCAGCCATTTTGGAAAAGCGGGCCGAAGAAGTGCTGCGGACGCGTTTAACCTGGGCCCGCAAGGCGCTCGTCGATCCCTACGACGTCAATCTCAGCGAGGAGTATTACATCATCCACCTGAATAGCGGGCCGAATGGACAAAGCAATCCGTTCACGGCTTCCGCCATGCTCGCCGCGCACGGGCGCGAAATCGCACAAATGGTCCGCGGCGAATCCGCTTTGCTTTCTGAGGCCGAATACGCCGAAGCCTTGCAAGGCGGCATGTCGTATTATCCCAACGATCTTCTGGTCGCCGGTTGGGTCGCCGCACTGGTCTACGATTCAGCCGAAGGCGCAGCGCCTGCTATTCAACTGCTCGAATACGCCAACACCCAGTTGCTGGAATTCCGCCATTACGATGATGTGCTCACCCGCGTGCTGGAGCGCGTCTACAAAGCCGTTGGCCCCAAACGCGGTTTTTTTTCGCGCTGGCGGCTGGCCCGCCAGGCCAGGGAATTGAACGCCCTCCGCTTGGACGTAACCGAGCTCACCGAACGCGCCGATAACTCCATCAAATTTTTGAGCGATATGTTTTACGCCCGCGCTTACCGCATGGCCGCCGCCAAAGTGGGCGTGCCGGATTATCGCAACCTGGTCGAACGCAAACTCCGCATCGCCGCCGAACTCTACGAACACATGGTGAACGAATATCATCAGGCACGTTCGTTCGCACTCGAAATGGCGGTCGTGATTATTCTCGTCATTGAACTGGTAAAACTACTTTGGAAATGACTCTTTTGCTGCGAGAATGGTGCAACTTGCTTCTCGAAAGGACCCATCTGTGAGCCAACCCAGTCTGCCGCGCAATGCCCAGGAACTGATCGCCCTCCGCCACGAATTCTCCCAGCGATTGGCCGAGGCCAAAAAAGTTCCCCTGCCCTCGCACTTCACCTGGTACCCCTACGACAGCATGGCTTCCATTGACCATGTGGGCCCCTTCCTGCAGCGCCATTTCGACGACTTTCAGCGAGCGCTGCGCGCCGGCCCGGTGATCGATTTCGGCTGCGGCGATGGCGACATGCCTTTGTTCTTTGCGAGCCTTGGCTGCCAGGTAGCGGCGGCCGATCATCCGCGGAACAATCACAATTGGATGGCCGGCTTGCGCGCCTTGCGCGAACGCCTGAATCTCCCGTTGGACATTTTTGAACTGGATGCCGATACCGCCACCCGCCTGCCCGAAACCTCCGCCGGCGCGGATTACGGCCTGGCCATTTCCTTCGGCGTCTTGTATCACCTGAAGAATCCGTATCTCGCGCTCGAAACCTTAGCCAAACAATCGCGCTATTGTTTGTTAAGCACTCGTGTGGCCGATGTCACCAAGTCCGGATTGGCCATCAAAGACCAACCGCTGGCGTATCTATTGGATCACCGCGAAACCAATAACGATCCCACCAATCAATGGATCTTTTCGCCCGCAGGCTTGGAGCGAATCGCCAAACGCAGCGGCTGGCGCATCATCGACAAACTTACCGTCGGTTGCAAGGACGCCTCCAATCCCACCGACCTAGACAAAGACGCCCGCGCGTTTTTGTTCATGCGCAGTGAACGCCTCTCCGCGCCCGCCACCGTTCGTCTATTGAATGGTTGGACCGAAATCACTGAGCTCGAATGGGCCTGGACGCTGAAACATTTCAGCTTTGAAGTGACTTTGAACGAAGCTCAGCGCCCGCCCAAATTTGCGCTGGAGTTTGTGATTCCCGAAGTGGTGGCCGCGCAATCGCCCACCGTCAAACTATCTTGCCGCGTGAACGGCCAGCCCGCGGGCAGCCAAAGCTACACCGGCACCGACGAAAAAATGTTTGAAACAGACTTGCCCTCTAGCGTCGATACCGCCAAGCCCATGCTCTTTGAGTTCACCGTCGATCACAGCTTCATCTCGCCCGATACCCGCGAACTGGGCGTGATCATGCAGTTCAAAGGCAAAATCGGCGGCATTTCGGAAAAGATCAGCTTCTGGCTGTACTAACGGCACCCACTACTTCAAATCCAGAATCTGAAACAGATTGCTGTAATCATCCGTCCAGGCCCGGAAAGCTTTTTTCGGAACGGCGTCGTAGATATACGCATCGGCGAAATATTTGCTCTTGAATAACTCCGGGTCGGAACTCACCAAAACCCACGTCGAAGACGAAAAATAACTCGCCTCCGTCCCTTCGTCTTCCACGACCTTGGCCGGCTTCCCCACCGCTGCCGCGCCGCGCTCACACACCGGCTTCAAATCCAAATAGCGATTGGAAATATGCAGCGCCAAAACGCCATTCGGCTTCAGATGTTTGAAATACAGCTCAATCGCCTGGCGCGTCAACAAGTGCACCGGAATCGCGTCGCTGGAAAACGCATCCACCGCGATGATGTCGTAATTCTGCGCGCCCTGCTTTAACTGATTTTCCAGAGTCAAGCGGGCATCGCCCATCAAAATGGCTTTATCCGCATAAGTATGCGGAAAGAAAGTGAATAACGATTGCGCAATCCGCTGAATTAACGGGTTGATTTCATACACCCGGAAATAATCGCCCGCCCGGCCATAATTCGACAATACGCCGGAGCCTAGTCCAATAATCCCCGCCCGTATCGGCCCCCTTGCTTGCAAGGTTTGCATCGCCCGCCCCACCCCGGAACGCTTCCCATAATACGACGTGGAAACATAACGCAGCA
Organism: Terriglobia bacterium; assembly: GCA_025350105.1. Classification (GTDB taxonomy): domain Bacteria; phylum Acidobacteriota; class Terriglobia; order Bryobacterales; family Bryobacteraceae; genus Palsa-187. The sequence continues at coordinate 15,474 of JANXYJ010000181.1, forward strand.
CCGGGTCCAGCAATTGTGAACCGTGATTGATGGTGCCGTGCAGCAGCGTGCGCTCCGCGTAATCTTCCGTGGGAACATCGTCACGCACTTCCAGCGGCCCGTAGAAATTGCGTGCGCGCAACACCAGGTTTTTCCCCAATGCTTTTTCTTGTTGCACGAAATAGGCACTGAGTGCGCCGATGCCAAGCACGATCAAAATACGCGGCATCCACGCCGCCAAGCCCCGCGGCAGCGCGGCCCAGGCTACCATCAACATGGCGATCCCGGCGGTCCCCAAAATCACCTCGAGCCGATGGCCCTTTAACAGCTCATTCATAACGGCCCGCTCACGCAGAAACAAAAAGATGCCCACGCCAATAGCCGCCGCTAACGCCACGCCCGCTACAACCCAATTCAACTTGGCCAGATAATTCCACGATGCGATGAACGCCAGAATTCCGCACGCGCACAACGCCAACGGCAATTCCCAATACGCCGGGAACACCCGCGGAGCCACCAACGCCACCAGAATTCCGCCAATCGCTCCGCCCAGCGAAACCGTCAAATAAAACAACGTCAAATGTTGCGGAGCCGGCCGCCTGCGCGCTAATTCGCCATGGCAAAACATGCAGCACACAAACAATCCCGCCGCAAAACCCGGAATGGCGAACTTGATATTGAAGTTGCCTTCGTTGGCGTAAATCATATACGCCATGCCTCCCAACGCGGGCACCAATAAGGGGATGAATAACCAGCGTTGATAGAACATGTCGCTCTCAAACGAAAAAATGAACGACAAAAGATAAATGGCCAGCGGTAACACCCACAACAATGGAATCGGCGCTACGTTTTCACTCATGTGATTGGTGACCGAGATCAACAACACCGACGCACACGCCGCCAGCGTCACCCAGAAGATCAATTGCAAAAACGACGGCCCTGGCACCCGCACGGCGTCCATCGCGTCCGAAATCGTGGCCTCGTCCTTGCTGCTCCATGCCGCATAACCGCACACCAACGCAAAAACTACAAATGCGGCGCTCCAGCTATTGGCCTGCAAGTGCGTGGTCAGACGCGGCTCCACCAACAACGGAAAACTCACCAGCGCCAACATCGATCCAAAATTCGACAGCGCAAACAAGCGATACGGCACGCCCGCCACAAACTTGCGCACATACCAGGCCTGCAGCAGCGGACTGGTGGAGGAAAGCAAAAAATACGGCAATCCAATGGTCGCCGCCAGCAATTCCAGAATCCGCAACGTCGGGTCGCCGGCTTCGGTCGGCCGCCAGGAGGCCGATGGATAAATCGGCAACAGCGCGCAACTGGCCAGCAACAACCCCACGTGCAGCATCATTTGCAGCCGGGGCTTTAAATAGCGCACGGATAGGTGCGCATAACTATAACCCGCCAGCAGCGTCAGTTGAAAGAACAGCATGCTGGCGCTCCACACGGCGGCCGAGCCACCGAACCAGGGCAAAATAATCTTGGCGATCAACGGCTGCACTTGAAACAGCAGGAACGCACTCAAAAAAATCGTGATCGCGTAGATGGCCATTTATGTTTATTTAAGAATGCTGATGATGTTGCTGAAATCGTCCGTCCAGGCCAGAAAGCCCTTCTTGGGCAATAACGGAGTGATGATACTCGTCGGATTGCCTTCGAAATTCTTGCCTTGAAAAAACTCGTCCTTCGGGGACAGCACCGTCCACGTCGTGCCGGTGTAATAAGGAACATCGGCGCCGTCGTCTTCAATCAGACGGCCATGCCAGCCAATCTCGCTCATGGCTTGCGCGACAACCGGTTTCAAATCTAGGTAGCGATTCGAAATATGCACCGCCAAAATTCCATCCGGTTTCAAGTGGCGCAAATAGATTTTGTAAGCTTCTTTGGTTAATAAGTGCATCGGCACCGCGTCACTTGTAAAGGCGTCCATCGCCAGAAAATCCAGATTTTCGCTGGGCATATCTTCCAGCAACAAACGCGCATCGCCCATAAAAACCTGCGGATGCGCGGGGCACCCCTTCAAAAATCCAAACTGATTCGTCGCCACATCCAGCACCAGCGGATTGATCTCGTAATAATGCAGTGTATCGCCGCGCTCGGCCAATGTCGCCGTAACCCCCGCGCCCAATCCCAAAATTCCCAATCGCAGTGCGCCCCGTTGTTCTCGCAATTGTCGAATCGCACGGTTGATCCCCGACGTCTTCCCGAAGTACGACGTCGTAATCCGCCCAATCGTATCGGACTTCAACTGGGTTCCGTGATCGATGGTCCCATGCACCAGAACCCGCTCCGCCGGCACGCCGTATTCGTCGTCGGGATCGTCCCGCACGTGCATAACGCCATAAAAATTACGCACGCTGCGCACGTAGCTGCGGTCTTTTTTGATATCCGCGTAGCCCAAATACGAAGCGAAGGCCACCGCCACCAACGCCAGTATCGGTAGCAGCGCCCTCTGCCACAAGATCATCACGAACAACACGGCGCCTGCACCCATCGCCACCGGCAATTGCCAATGTTCTTTCGTGAAGATGCGCCAACCCACTGCCGCCACCAGAATGATCGCGATGGCCGACAGCACCCATTGCAGCACGGACGTCATCTGCTCCCGTGATTGCCGCCACAGCAGAACCGTCACCAGCAACGCCAGCACCACCATCGCCACCGGGAGTTCCCAGTAGTCGCGGAAAATGCGTGGAGAAATCAGCGCCACAAACAATCCACCAATCGCCCCGCCCACTGACACCATTAGATAGAACTGCGTCAAGTAACGTGGATGCGGCCGCAATCGCGCCAACTCCCCGTGGCATACCATGCAACACACAAACAGGGCTCCGCACAAGGCCGGGATCAATTGCCTGATCTCCACATTCCCTTCGTACAGGCCAATGCCATACGTGAACAATCCCAAGGCCCCCGCCAGCAGCGGCAGAAACAAAGCGCGTTGATAAAACCGGTCGCTTTCAAAACAGAAAATGAAGCTCAGCAAATATAGCGTCAGTGGCACCACCCACAGCAACGGAATCGGCGCCACGTTTTGCGTTAGATGACTGGTAACGGCCAACAGCAGAACGGACGCGCAAGCCGACAAGCCAATCCACAAAAGAATTTGCGTAATTCCGGGCGCCGCCACAATTTCCTCTGCCGCTGTCTCCGCCGTCTCCACATCGGTATCCGTCCGGCTGATCCACGCCGTAATCATGCAGGCCACCGCAAACGCCCCAAAAATCCAGCTCCACAAAATCGCCTGCGGATGCAAAGCCATGCGCGGCTCGATCAATGTGGGATAGGAAATCAGCGCCACCATTGACCCGAAGTTCGACAGCGCAAACAAGCGATAGGGCACCGCGCCCTTGTGCGTGCGCACAAACCAGGCCTGCAGCAGAGGGCTGGTGGCCGAAAGCAGCGTGTAAGGCAAACCCACTGATGCCGCCAGTACCAACAGAATTTGACCCGTGGGATCGCCGCTTGAAATTTTTACGGCGTGCGGCACAATCGGCAATGTGAACAGACTGAGCGCCAGCAATCCGCTGTGCACCCAAAACTGCATTTTGGGTTTTACATAACGGATCAAAACATGCGCGTAGAAATACCCAGCCAACAAAAGCAGCTGGAAAAACAGCAGCGCCGCGCTCCACACTGCAGCCGATCCACCAAACCACGGCAAGATGAATTTGGCGATCAGCGGCTGAACTTGGAACAGCAGGAAAGCACTTAAAAGGATAGTCGCGGCGTAAACCAGCATCGACCGCCTAGGATACCGTAAAAGCCCGGAACGGCGAATGAAGAGAAGTTAAGGTAAGAGAAGTAAAGGTAAAAAAAGTTAAGGTGAACGAGTGAAGTGATTCAAGCTTCGTAATCCACCGCGCCGCGCAACTCGCGCAGAGGGCCGATCACCGGCTTGATGGCCTGGTGCGTTGGATGATTCTGATACGCCAATAGCGCCGCGCGGTCCGTGAATTCCGAATACACCACCACGTCCCACGGCGCGTGATCGATGCCCGCGTCCACGCCAACCTCGTATTTCAGCATGCCGGGAACAATGCCAACGCAGGTTTCAAGCGTCGTCTTCACCGTTTGAATGTTCTTCCGCTTGTCCTCGCCTTGTCCGGCAATTTTCCACATCGCAATATGCTTGATCATTTGGAAACTATTCTAGCGTTGAACGCCCAGCCCGCTGCGCCCGCCGGTTCCAGTTCCGGCCGTACCGCGTCTCCATCTATACGCCAAATGTGGCGGCCAGCATAATGCCGCATCAGTTTTTCGTTCGAAGCCGTGTCCAGCTCCCGCGCCCACAAAATATTTTGTTGTTCCAGCTCCGCGCCATTCACCACAAAATCGATCACCGGATTGTGCTCCGGCCCATAGCGCACCAGCACCAAATGCTGGCCGGGTTGCTTCTCCAGTTGCGCCAACAGGCGGTGCCGCGTGGCTCTCAATGCAACGATGCCTCCCATTTCGAGCGGCGTTTTTTGCAGAAAATCGCGATACACGACGTCGCGCACAAACAGCAACAGCACGCCCGCCATCGCAACTCTCGCCAGCACGCTGCCGGTGGGCTTGCCTTGCGGATTCCACCGGCGGATCGCGTGCAGTCCGCCGATCATCACAATGATGATCAGCCCGGCCCCCGGCGCCGCATAATGCGGATAGTTGCCAATCATCGGAAGTAATCCACATAGAAACAGCGCGAACAAAATCGCCGCCCAGCGCAGCCTCCGGTTCCGCACCAGAAAGGGCACGCCCAACAAGGACAAACTCAACGGCCAATCGGTCCAGAAAAACGCCCATCCCGTACGCAGTTTTTCAACCACCGCTGCCACCGGATGGGCCTGGGTTTTCTGCGCCAAATCCGGCACCAGTAGCGTCCAGAAGGTTCGATAGCTTTCGTTGCGATACACCGGTACCACGGCTTTGGGTTTCTGAAACAAAAAGTATCCAGACACTTCATATTGCTGTTCATGCACCACGTAAGGCATGCGCAGCGCGCTGCCCGTCACCTGGTGATTGTAGTAACCCAGAAACAACACACCCGCCGCCACCACCGGCGCAGCCCAGCGCAACCATGCAAGGGATTCACCGCGCCTCATCCATAGCAGCGATAATCCCGCGATCGCAGAAATGCAAAAACCTTCATACGGCCGGCTGAAAGCCAATAGCGTCACGCCCAGGCCAAACAAAGAACCAACACCGGGTGAGGCTTTTCGAAAAGCCAGACGGGCCCACGCACCCGACACCAGCGCCCCGCCCACGGCTGCGGCGGACCCTCCCCAATACCCATTCATCCAATACGTACTGGGACCCATCTTCGCCACCGCAATCAGCCAGGCCAGCAGCGCATAGCTGGGCGGCAGCCACCCATAGAACATCCACAGCAGCGCCGCAAACATCAACCCGCAACTCAGTAACACACCGTAATAAGGATGGCCCAGCTTTTGCCCCACCGCCAGAAACGCCCCTTGCAGCGGCGGATACTTGCTCGAAAACGTTGGCTGCGCCAGCACATGATATTGCTCAAAATGCGGCCAAAACTGGGGCGTGGGATTCGCCAATCGCCCATGCGCAAACGTGTCCGCCTGCAGCAGGTAGGAAAATTCGTCGTGAATGGACGGCTCCGGCCGCGGATAGAACGCCAGATGAATCGCCACTGGAATTACCGCCGCCAGCAGCAGACTCAGCCTGCGCTTCCGGGCCAATCGCCGCCAGGCCAATTTCAGCTGCTGTAACGGCCCCGGCAGAAACGTCAGAATCAGCATGATCCCAAACACCAGCGCGAAATTGAATAGGATGGGCTGCATGGGCGCAAACAGTCGCTCCTCTGTCTTTCGGCAAATCCTCCGCAAGGGTTTAGATTGGCCTCCCGCGCACAGGCCTTTTTTTCACCCAGCAAAGTTTGGTATCTTCAAAAGCCTGAAGCGTTATCTACCTGAAGCGTTATCTATATGAAGATCAACCTCACCATCAACGGAAAACCCCACTCCCACGACGTGGAGCCGCGTTTGTTGCTGATTCACTACCTGCGCGAGGTGGTGGGCCTTACCGGTTCGCACATCGGCTGCGAGACCACATTGTGCGGCGCTTGCACCATTGAGATGAACGGACAAGCCGTGAAAAGCTGCACCGTGTTCGCCGTGCAAGCTGACGGCGCCAACCTGGTCACCATCGAGGGATTAGCCAGCAACGGCAAGCACCATGCCATGCAGGAGGCCTTTTGGAACCAGCACGGAGCCCAATGCGGCTTCTGCACCCCCGGCATGATCATGGCCTCCAAACAAATTCTGGACCGCAACCCCAATCCCACCGACGAAGAGATCCGCCACGGCATTGAAGGCAATTTGTGCCGCTGCACCGGCTATCAGCATATCGTCAACGCGGTGAGAGCCGCGGCGGAAGCAACCAAGTAAAGCCTCAGCAGGAAAATAGTATATGGCAACCACCATCACCAAAACCGAAAAACTGATTGGCAAGCGTATCCGCCGCCGCGAAGACCCGCGCCTGATCACCGGCACTGCTACCTACGTCGACGATATGCAGTTGGCCGGCATGCACTACGCCTCCATCGTGCGCAGCCCTCACGCCGCGGCGAAAATTCGCTCGATCGATATCAAAGCAGCTCTAGCCGCGCCCGGCGTCGTTGCGGTCTTCACCGGAAAGGATACGGAGCAAGTTGGCCCCGTGCCGTGCGGTGGTTCGCTCCCCGGCCTGCGCGTTCCGCATCATCATATATTGGCCACCGACCGCGTTTACTTCGTCGGCCACCCCGTCGCTGTGGTTGTCGCGGCGGATCGCTACGTGGCCCGCGATGCCGCGGACCTGGTCGAAGTTGATTGGGAGGTTCTGCCCGCCGTTGCCGATCCGGAAAAGGCCCTCGCGCCCGGCGCTCCTCCGGTCCATCCGCAGTGGCCCGATAACACCGCGTTCACTTATCACCAGGAGGGCGGCGACATCGACAAAGCTTTCGCGGAGGCGGACGTCATCGTAAAGCAGCGCATCGTCAGTCAGCGCCTTGTGCCGGTGGCGATGGAGACCCGCGGCGTGATTGCCGATTGGCGCGGCGCCGATCGCGCTTTAACTTTGTACACCTCGACGCAAGTCCCCCACTTGGTCCGCACCCTGGTCGCCGGCATGTTGGGCCTGGAAGAAAATCGCATGCGCGTGGTGGCGCCGGAGGTGGGCGGCGGCTTCGGCAGCAAGCTGAACATTTACGCCGAAGAAGCGCTGATGGGCTTCGTCGCGATGAAGATCAACAAGCCCGTGAAGTGGATCGAATCCCGCCGCGAAAATTTCCTGTGCACCATTCACGGCCGCGGCCACGTGGATTATTTCGAAGTCGCCGCGAAAAAAGACGGAACGATTTTAGGCATCAAGCTGAAACTGATTCAGGACCTGGGCTCGTATCATCAACTGCTCACGCCCGTCATCCCCACTCTTTCTGTATTGATGATGCCCGGCCTGTATCGCACGCAAAACATCCGCGCCGATATTGTCGGCGTGTTCACCAACTGCGTGCCGACGGACGCTTACCGCGGCGCCGGACGTCCGGAGGCCACCCATGGCATCGAGCGCATGGTGGACATCCTGGCCGACGAACTGAAAATGGACCCGGCGGAAATCCGCTTGAAGAACTTCGTTCAGAAAGAAGAGTTCCCGTTCCCCACCGCTACCGGCCTGATGTACGATTCCGGCGACTACTCGGCGCCACTTGCGAAAGTGCTGGATCTCGCTGGCTACCAAGAACTCCGCGCCGAACAGGCCAAAGCCCAGGCCGCTGGCAAGTTGATGGGCGTGGGCCTGTGTACTTACGGCGAAATTTGCGGCATCGGCCCTTCGCCCGCTACTCCCGCCGGGGGTTGGGAAAGCGCCACCGTGAAGATCGAACCCTCGGGCAAAGTCACGGTGATGACCGGTTCCTGCCATCACGGCCAGGGCGAAGAAACCACTTTCGCCATGATCGCTGCCGATGAGCTCGGCATCGGGATCGATGACATCTTAGTGGTCCGCGGAGACACCGCAATCGTGCAATACGGCATTGGAACTTTCGGCAGCCGCGCCACCGCCATTGGCGGCACCGCCCTGTATTTCGCGTTGCAGGAGATGAAGGTGAAAATCAAAAAGTTCGGCGCCATGCTGCTGGAATCCGACGACGTCACCTTTGAAGACGGCCGGGTCACCTGCAACAAAACCGGCAATAGCAAACCGCTGGCCGAAATTGCCGGTGCGTCCTATCGAGCCATGAAGCTCCCGCCCAACACCGAGCCCGGCCTCAACGTCACCTATTTCTGGGAGCCGCCGAATTTCACTTTCGGTTTCGGCGCGCATTTCATCGTTACCGATATTGACCGCGACACCGGGCACATCAAGATCCGGCGCTATATTGCGGTTGATGATTGTGGCAACATTTTGAATCCGCTGATTGTCGATGGCCAGGTGCACGGCGGCGTGGCGCAAGGTCTGGGCCAGGCCCTTTGGGAGCAGGCCGTTTACGATGACAACGGCCAGCTGGTTACCGGCGAATTCATGGATTACGTTATGCCCCGCGCGCACATGATGCCGTGGGTGGAAAGCCATCACACCATCACGCCTTCGCCGGTAAATCCACTGGGAGTGAAAGGCGTTGGCGAAGCCGGCACCATCGGCGCATCGCCCGCGCTAGTCAATTCGGTTGTCGACGCGCTGTCTCACCTCGGCGTCCGCCATATCGACATGCCCCTGACGCCCGAAAAGATCTGGAAGATTCTGCAAACGGCAGGTAAGAACTAACATGATCCCGCAAAGTTTTGCATACACCGCACCCAGCACCATCGACGAAGCTCTGGCGCTGATTGCTTCCGGCGCCAAGCCGCTGGCCGGCGGCATGAGCCTGATCCCCATGATGAAGCTGCGCCTGGCCGCGCCCGAACATCTGGTCGATCTGGGGCGCATCAAAGACCTGAATTATATTCGGGAAGGCCAGGGCCAATTGCACATCGGCGCCACCGCGACCCACTACTCAGTTCATAGTTCAGCGCTGGTGTTAGCAAAATGTCCCTTGCTGGCCGAAACCGCGGGCATGATTGGCGATCCGCAAGTGCGCAACATGGGCACCATCGGAGGCAGCGTCGCGCACGCGGATCCTTCGGCCGACTATCCCGCGGCGCTGCAGGCGCTTGAAGCCCAAATCGTCATCAAAGGTCCAAAATCGGAACGCGCCGTCAGCGCGCATGACTTCTTTCTCGAAGCTTTTGCGACGGCGCTGGAACCCGGCGAACTGATCCGCGAAGTGGTCGTGCTGGTGGAAACCCAGGGCACCGGCACAAATTATCAGAAGATGCTGCAACCCGCCAGCGGCTTCGCCATCGTGGGCATCGCCGTGCGTTTGCGGAAAGCCGGTGGAAAGATTTCGTTCGCGCGTATCGGCGTGACGGGCCTCTCGAACGTCGGCTACCGCGCCGAAGGAGCAGAAGGGGCGCTCATGAACTCAGCCGGCACCGCCGCCGATGTGCTGCGCGCCGCATCGCTAGTAGCCCAAGGCATTGACGCCAACTCCGATCTCCACGCCTCGGCGCACTATCGCAAACACATGGCGGTGGTCTACGCCGCCCGCGCCATCAACGCGGCGTTGGGGCAAGTGAAGTAACCGGACGATGAAAATTTCCGGATCCTACACCCTCCCGCTTCCGCAACACCGCGTCTACGCCGTCATGCAGGACCCGGCCGTCCTGGCGCAAGCCATCCCCGGTTGCGAGGGCCTGGAAAAAATCGGCGAAGACGAATACTCGATGAAAATGAAAATGGCTCTCGCCAGCCTGTCGGGAGCCTTCGACGGCAAGGTCCGCATCACCGATCAAGCTCCGCCCAACAGATTTCGGCTGGTCGTGGAAGGCACCGGCCGCATCGGGTTTATGAAAGGTGAAGGAGTACTGACACTCAGCCCATCCGCCGCCGCCGACAGCACCGATGTCGCCTATGAAGGCGACGCCCAAATCGGAGGCACCATCGCCGCGGTAGGCCAACGCCTGATCGACGGCACCGCCAAGATGATGATCAAGAAGTTTTTCGACAATCTGGCTAAGGTGGCGGAAACCGCTGCATAGCGCCAAGACTCTGCTCTATTCAATTGTCAAAGAACACGCTTCACCTGGCATTTGCGTCGGCGCGACATTTGTACGAGTGTTCCCTCTCCTCTCGCTGTTGATAAATCGTATGATCGAGTGGTGAAAACCAGGAGCAACTGGTAGTTGCTCCTGGTTTTCTGGTTTGCTCCAGAAAGCATGAATACCCGCACGCACAACGGCAACCAACTAAAGCAAGCAGCGGCCGAATTCGCCGCTTCGCTCGTCGAAGACGGAATGAAAGTGGGCTTGGGAACCGGGTCTACGGCGAGCTACGTAGTCGAAGCCCTAGGGAGACGTGTGGCTGCCGGGCTTCGCATCATCGGCGTGCCGACGTCCGAAAAGACGGCAGAGCAAGCGAAGAGCTTGCGGATTCCTCTCTCCGATTTAGGCACACACCCGCAATTGGATCTCACGATAGACGGCGCCGATGAAGTGCAGCCGGGCTCTTTGAATGTCCTGAAAGGTTTAGGCGGAGCGCTCCTGCGAGAGAAGATTGTCGCGGCTGGCAGCGCGCGCCTGATCATCGTTGTGGACGAATCGAAAATCGTGAAGACGCTGGCGGAAAAGTCGCCGATTCCTGTGGAAGTGGTTCCGTTTGGCTGGCCAGCAACACAAGCAAAATTGCAAGCGCTGGGTTGCACACCGGCGCTCCGGGTAGGCGCGACCGGCGAAGTATTTGTGACGGACGGGGGCAACTATATTATCGACTGCGCGTTCGGCCCGGTTCATGATCCCGAAAAGTTGGACCGCGACTTGAACAACGTGATTGGCTTGGTGGAGCATGGACTGTTCCTGGGTATGGTGACGTCGGTTGTCGTTGCCGGTAGCAACGGGATCGCAACGCTGCTTCCCGCCGGCGCATAAACGCCGTCAGGTTCACGGCAATCCCCACTTCACGCGCGTGTAGGCGATGCGAAAACCGTTCCGCTCCGCATTGCGTTGGGAGCCGCTTCCAGGAGCGGCACCCATCATGGCCAGGTGGCACCCTTGATTGACGGCATAACGGAGACGCGCATCGAGTAACGCCGACTGGGCTCCTTTTTTGCGAGCGTGCGGAATGGTGGATGCGCCCGCCAGAAGCGCCACGCCGTTGTGGATGCTGATGGAAGCGGCGGCCACAGGAGCGCCATCGATTTCGGCGAGGAACGCCTGGGTGTTGGTTTTTTGCACGATGGCGGCGCCAAGGTCCAGCAGGAATCCGGTGAGCCCGGGGGTTTCGGCCCAGCCTGCGGCCATGACCTGAGCCCAGAGCGAACGTTCGTCTTCGCGAATCACGCGCACCGGGATGCGCTGTTGGGTGGCGCTGAACGCATCGTCGCTGAATGCGTCTAGGCTCCGGTACATAACACTGGTGAGTTCCACGGGACGATAGCCACGTTCGACCAGTGTTGCGAAGAACTCAACGCCCGCGTGGGGACTCACTTCATGGAACACGGGAGCCTGTTTCTGTTTGAAGAATGCCTCGATCCGATCCAAATCCCGCGCCGTTACTGGCCCGAACATTCCCAGTCCAAATGTTTGGGTGACGGGTGACGACGGCCCGTCGTAGACCACGTAGGCACCGGCAACGCGAATCGATGTGGCTCCGACTTCTGGTTGGATGATGGCCCTGGCATGGACAAAGCTTGTGCAACTGGCGCCCTCGGCTTGTTCTAAACGTGCTGAGAGTTCAAAATCCGCAAACATGTTTCTCCTTTGTAGGTTGAAAGTGAAGTGTAGGTTAAAAGTGAAGTGTAGGTTGAAAGTGAAGTGTAGGTTGAAAGTGAGGAACGAATAGACACACGAAACCGCACGCGGCAAGTGTCGCAACGGTTGGCGGGGTTAGCGGGCGGCTGAGTGTTTCAAAGGCGCAGGGTGATTATATCAATGCTGGCTCAGGCTGAGCAGGTTGCCATCGGGATCCTTGAACCAGGCCACCCGCGCGCCGCCTGGGGCATCCCAAATGCCAAAGGCGTCCTGGGTCATGAACGAATAGCGTTCAAACACAACGCCGGCCTGAGTGAGCACCTGCACCGTGGCGGCCGCATCGGGTACTTGCCAGCCCAGCACGGTGTAGGGGGCGGGCGAAATCTGTTCCGCAACGGCCACGCGCAAGGGCGTGCCGTGAGCGTCGAACACCAACGCAAAATTATCTTCGGAGATGAACTTCAGCCCCAGCACATCGCGATAAAATGCTTTGGCCTTGGCCGCATTGGTGGTGGTCACAAAGGCCATCAGTTGGGCGGCGGCAAGCGCGTCTGGCATGCGGTGATTGTAGCAAATTCATCCCGATCTAACCCGCGCTGGTTAAGGCAATGCCATTACTGCCCAGCGGCGACGTTTTGGATTTCGGCGGTGGAGAGCACGCGGCCATAGACGCGCACGTCATCAATGCTGCCGTTGAAAGCGAACCATTGATTGTCGGGGGTGGCGCCGACGGCCAGGTTGTAAGCGGAGTCGTCCACGATGCTGCCGGTTGCCGCGATTTGCGAAGAGTACGCCACTTCGACACCGTTTTTGTAGATGTGGACTTGGCGGTCGCCGGCGTCATCGTAAGTGATGGCCCAATGAATCCAGACGCCGAGCGCGTAGGTGCCAACCACGGAGGTGCTTTGGGCGGCGCCATCGGCATTGACGGCTGCATTCACGATGAAGGGATCGCTGTTGGTGGACGAGCCAAAATACAAGGTCTTTTGAACGCTGCTGCCGCTGCCTTTTTCAATGATGGGGCCGAGATTGTGGCCGGGTTCGGCGGCGGCGTAGACCCAGGCAGTATAAGTGAAAGTCTTCAGGCCGTTCAAGGCGCCGGGTTTGCCGATCACCACCTGATCGGTTTGGCCGTTGAATGCCAGTGCGCCGGCGAGTTTGCCGGAGGTCCATACGGGACCGTTGACGGAGGCGTTGTTGCCTTGACCAGAGGAATCGGCCGCGACGGTGCCGGAGCCATCATCGAAAGTCCAACGGCCGAGCAAGCCCGCGCCACCACCACCGCCGCCTGCGCTGGCGGTGGTGAAGCTCCAGGTTGAGGTAGTGCCGAGCGTGAGTCCGCCGGGATCGGCTACGGAGCCTGCAACAGTAACGGTGTAATTTGTCGCGGCCGTTAAGGCGGACGACGGGGTGAGCGTAGCGGTTGCGCCGGAGACGTTGATAGACGCGGCAACGTTCGATGATGCACCGGCGGCCCGCAGTGAGAATGTCGACGAAGAGAAGCTGGCGGCGTTCATGGAGCGATCGAAAGTAACGGCGACGTTGGTGCTGGTAGAAACGCCGGTGGCGCCGGAGGCCGGCGAGCGGCTGATGATGACCGGCGGGGTGGGCGCGGAGGCGGTGGTGAATATCCACGATGAGTCGCTGCCCAAGGCGATGCCGTTAGTGTCGGTAACGCTGCCGGAGACAAAAACGGTGTAGCTGGTGGCAGCAGCCAAGGCGGACGACGGCGTGAGTGTAGCGGTGGCACCGGAAACACTGATGGACGCAGAAACGCCGGAGGACGAACCGTTGGGAGTGAGCGAGAAAGTAGACGATGAAAACGACGAACTGCTCATCGCGCGGGAGAACGTCACGCTGATGTTGGTGCTGGTGGAGATGCCGCTGGCTCCCGATGCCGGTGCACGATTGGTGATGGTGGGCGGGGTGGCCGCAGCGGCGGTGGTGAAGCTCCAACTGTTGTCACTGCCCAAGGCGACGCCGTTGGTGTCGGTGACGCTGCCGGAGACGGTGGCGGTGTAGGTGGTTCCAGAAGCCAGCGCGGAGGACGGCGTAAGTGTGGCAGTGGAGCCCGACACACTGATGGACGCGGAGACGGAGGAGGAGGAACCGTTCGGCGTCAAAAAGAATGTGGAGGAGAAGAAGGAAGAACTGCTCATCGCGCGTGAGAAGGTGGCGGTTATGTTGGTGCTGGTGGCGACGCCGCTGGCACCCGAGGTGGGCGAGACCCGCGTGATGGTGGGAGGTTGAACCGAGGTTCCGTAGCTGGCCACGTAGGAGCCGCTGTTGGCCGCGAAAGTGACATAGTTGACGCCTTTAATGGTCTGCGAAGAGTAACTGACGCTGCTGCCGTTTTGCGTGAGCGAAGTGAGTGGTCCGGTGGCGGAGGTGCTGGGGAGCATAGCCTGCAGGCCGTTGGCGCCCGAGGCGGCGCTGATGGAAAAAGACAACTGATTGCCGCTGAAGTTTAGCGATCCAAACGATGAGCCGTTGCGGCCATCGAGCCAGGTAAGCAACTGGCGGGCGGTGATGACGGGCACTCCGCGGGCTTTCGCCGCATTGGCTGCGCCGACGGCGATGGGCGTATTCCAACTGGCATCGGTGTGAACCAGCGAAGTGAGGATGGCGTAGTAGCCGTTGGAGCCTACGGCGTTATCGAGGACCGTGTTCTCCCAGGCGGGATGCTGTTGGCCGGTCTCATCGGAAAGATGGGTGGCGGCCTGATAGATGTCCAGAAGCGTGCCGTTGACTTGCGCAAAGCGCATCACCATGCCGGAGCCGGTCATGAAGCCAGGGGTGGCGGAGTATTGTTGATACGGCATCTGCTCAAGCGTCAGGTCCATGCGAATGCCGTGGGTGAGTTCGGATTCAGCGGGAGCGGTATAGTCAGTCCCCCAGGTGCCCGCGTGAATGCGCGTGGTGGCGCTAGGCGAAAGGCCAGGGTATTGGGTTCGCAGTTGGCCCAGCAAATTGGTGAAGTCAGTGTCGATTTGCGCGCGGGTGCAATAAGTACAACTGAGGCGCGGATGCAGGGCGATCTCAAAGCCTTGCGACTGATAGTTGTTGGCGGCGGAAGCGGTGAGGGGTTCGCCGGGGTAGACGTAGGAGGTGCCGCGTATGCAGGTCCAATTGTCGAGTGAGCAGGACGGGCTGAGCGCGGCCAGGGCGTCGAAGCGGCCGGCAGTGCCGCCCAAGGCGTGATCGTCACCGGTCATCACCATGATGGCTTTGTTGTTGTTGGGGAAATACCAGAAGCGCGGCAAGGGCTTCTTACGGGCGTTCATGGAGAGAATCAGATTGGCAAGCAGGCGCTGCTGTTCATCGGCCTGAGGGATGGCCATGCGGCTGTTGTCGACCCAACCGACGAAGGGATTCCAGGCCATGGCCAATCCACCGGAAGCACGCGCAACGGTATACCAAGCGGGGTTACCTTGATGGGAGTAAACCACGGAACGCGCCAAATCGTAAGTAAAAGCCGCGATTTGACCGGAGCCCGAACTGCGCAGAGTGACGGCGGGGCTGGCGGTGGGGCTGCTGGAATTGTTGTACAGCGTGGCCACGACGGTAGCGTTGACGTTGGAGTAGAGATCCGCCGTGCCGTGAAACTGAATGGTTTGACTGACGATGCCCGCGCCAGGGCCTGTGGAGTTCACCGCCAGATATGCGTCCGACAACGTGGAACCAAAACTGGACAGGCCGATGAGGCTGGCCAATTGTTTATCGGGGCGCATGGCGATGAGGTTGCCGCCGGCGCTGACGTAGTTCGAAAACATTTGCGCCTGACTGGAGCTGAGCGGCATATCGCCCAGAATGACGACGTCATAAGAACTGAGGGTGCTGGAAGAGACGCTGGAGAGATCGGCCACGGCGAACTCATTGAAGCCTTCGGTTCGCAGGATCTCCGCGTAATAACGGCCGAAGGGGTTGGAGCTACCCGCGACGACCAGAATGGGTCCGCCCGGGCCCTGATCCACTTGCGCATACAGCGCGGTTCCTAGAACAGTGGCAGCGACGAGTGCGCGGAGCGGATTTGCCAAATACGACATCGAAACGTAACCAAGCTTTCTCCCTCCGCTGGTGGACAGTATACACCGCGGCGGGTTTGTGTTGGTCCGGGTCTATTTGGTGGGGGTGTTCCAGGACGCTGCGGCTTTGGTATCGCCGGCAACCGAGTACAGGGCTTTGGTGTTGCGGGTTTTCTGGAATTCTTCCAGCGTCTGGCCACGCATTGCCGCGTAAATGTGAAGATTGGAAACACCGATGACGGCGCCGAGTTTCTCCAGGCCGAAGAAGATAACGCCGTAGTGGATCAGCGAGCGCCAATCACGGCGGCGAAGCATGTCGCGTTCGGGTTCGGTGAGGCCGTGTTCTTCAAAAGACGCTTCGGGTTCTTCCAGGAATTTTTTGCGATGGGCCGGCTTGGTCATGTCATGTAAATAGGAGTTGAGCCGGAAGGTTTTCACGCTGGACTGCAGAGTGAATGGGTAGGTGCCGGCCAGTTCCTCGATGCCTTTTAGCTGGCTTTCGGCGCTGGAGTGAACGGGCAGGCCGTCGCCCGCTTGGGTTTCATTTTCATAGATGGCGGTGCCGATGCCGGTCATGCTGGGGAGGTAGTAGCTTTGGTGAATTTTTCGGATGTTGGCGGAAAGAGCCCCGCGCATGATCAACCACATGATGATCTCGCTGCCCTCCATGCCGCCGAGTTTCGCGTAGTCGGCGTGGGTGAGCTCAGTGAGGCGGACGGGATCCTTTTCAATCAGGTCCATGAACTGGGCGTCCCAGGGGGTATTGTTGAAGCCGGCGCGTTCACCGTGAACCTGATGCGAAAGGCCGCCGGTGCCGACGATGACCACGCGAAGATCTTCGGGATAACTTTCGATGGCTTTGCGCAAAGCCTGGCCCAGCTTGTAACAACGGCGAGCGGTGGGGATGGGGAATTGCAGCACGCCCACTTGCAGGGGAACGATGGCGGCTGGCCAGCCATCTTCAGTATGCGGCAGCATCACCGAAAGGGGCGAGAAGCAGCCGTGATCGAGCGGGCGGTTTTGGAAGAAAGACAGGTCGAATTCGTCGGCCATCAAAGAATGGCCGATGTGTTGCGCCAGCGCCGAATGGCCTTTGATGGGAGGCAGCGCGCGCGGGCCACCGCCTTCGTCAGCCACCGCGTAGGACTCTCCGATGCCCAGCACAAAGGGCGAGTAGTGATCGAAAAAGAAAGAGGTGACGTGATCGTTGAAGATCATGAACATGACGTCGGGTTTCTTTTCCGCCAGCCAGCGGGCGACGGGGGCAAAACCTTCAAAGATGGGAGCCCAAGCGGGATCGTTCTGTTTGTGCGCGTCCAGCGCAAAACCGATGGTTGGGGTGTGAGCACTAGCGATAGCGCCGATGATTTTGGCCATGGATTCTCTTTATTGGAACACATGCGTGGGCACGTCTCGGGTCTGGAGACCCGAACTACTAGCGTCGCGCTTACGCTTTGCGCGACAAGTGCACCACGGTTTCCAGATGATAGGTTTGGGGAAACAGATCCACCAGCACCATCCGTTCGATTTTGTAATTCGCCAACGATTGTAAATCGCGGGCGAGCGTGGCGGGGTCACAAGAAACGACGGTGATGCGCGGCGGGGCGAGCCTTTCGAGCTGAGCGGTGACGGATTTTCCCAAACCAGCGCGCGGCGGATCGGCGATGACGAAATCGGGCGCCGTCTTTAGTTCCCGTAGAAAATCCTCCACGCGATCGCGGTAGATGGAGATGTTGGAGAGACCGGCGCGTTCCTCATTCACTTCGAGGTCACGTGCCGCGCCGCTGCCTGATTCTACCGCCGTGACCTTCTTGAATCGCTTGGCCAGGGGAATTGCGAACAAGCCGACGCCGGCGTATAGATCGAGCGCCGAGGTTCCGGAGACATCGCCCAACACTTCGTGGAGCAGAGGCTCGATTAGAAAACGGTTCACTTGAAAGAAGGACTGCGGGCTGACGCGGAATAATCCTTCCGCGGTTTTATAGTCGACGGCGACCACGGATTCGCACCAATCGTAAAACATTTTGGCCACGGGGCGATCCGCCTCCAGAACATTTACCTGGACGTGTGTTTCATTGGTAAAGAGTTCGAGCGAATGCACGAAGCGCGGGAATTTGCCGTCATGCAGGCGGGCGCGCATGGCGGTGATGGCCTGGTTCAGGCGCGGCGAGGAGATGGGGCATTCGCCAGTAAGCGGAACAAACTTGTGCGAACGGGCGGCGAGGAAGCCCAACTGGCCGTTGTCGATTCGCAGTTGGACGCGATTGCGGTAGCCGAAGGGTTCGGCGTATAGGGTGGCGATTTCGCCGGTATAGTCAATCTTGCCGACGCGGCGCAGTTGTTCACGTAGAATTTCGACCTTGCGCGCCAACTGGAATTCATACGGTGCGTATTGATAGTTGCAGCCGCCGCAGTGAGCGAAGATGGGACAGGCAGGTTCGATGCGCTCCGGCGAAGGAGTGGTGACTTCGAGGAGATCGGAGCGAACGTCATCCCCCAGCGTGACGCGGGCGGTTTCGCCGGGCATGATGAACGGGGCCAAAACAACTTTGCCGTCCACTCTGCCTAATGCGTCGCCGCCGTAAACCCATTTCTCAAAGGTGACGGATGCCTCCGCGGCGACGGGTAGTACTTGGTTTACGATAGAACTTTCCCCACTCATGAACTCACAAGTCCCTTCAACATCCGTACGAGAACCTGGAAAAGCCAGGGTCCTCTCCGGGATTCAGCCGACGGGCAGTCCGCACATCGGAAACTATTTAGGCGCACTCAAGAACTGGGCGCACATCCAGTATGACTACGACAGTATCTACTGTATCGTTGATTTGCATGCGATAACCGTCTACCAGAATCCGGCGGAGTTGCGCGCCAAGATTGAAGAGCTGGCGGGAATGCTGCTGGCGATTGGAATTGACCCCAAACATTCAGCACTAGTGGTGCAATCGTCGATTCCGCAACATGCGGAGCTGGCCTGGATGCTGACGTGCGTCACTCCGATTGGCTGGCTGGAACGCATGACGCAGTTCAAGGCGAAGTCACAAGCACAGGAGACGATTGGCGATGGACTGCTGCAGTATCCGGTGTTGATGGCCGCGGACATTTTGCTGTATCAGGCCAACATTGTGCCGGTGGGTGACGATCAGACGCAACATTTGGAACTGGCCCGCGACATTGCACAGCGCTTCAACTCACTTTACGGGGACACGTTTGCGATGCCGGCGACGCGGTTGCCCAGTGTGGGTGCGCGCATCATGGGTCTGGACGATCCGGAAAAAAAGATGAGCAAGAGCACGGCGGGGACTGCGCATGCGATCAGTTTGCTGGATAAGCCAACGGACATTCGCAAGAAGATTATGCGCGCGACCACGGATTCCAACCCTGCCGTGGACTACGAAACCATGGGTGCGGGTGTGCGGAATCTATTGACGATCTATCAGGCTTTTTCGGGGCGAAATGATGCCGAGACGCGCGCGTATTTCGAAGGGATGCGCTACGGCGATCTGAAAAAGAACGTCGCTGAAGCGGTGGTGGCCGCAATTGAACCGATTCAAAAGCGCTATGAGGAGATCATGGCGGAGCCTGGATTTGTGGCAAAGGTGCTGGCGAACGGTGCCGAACGCGTGACGCCGCTGGCGCAGGACACGGTGGACAAGGCGAAGCGGGCAATGGGGCTGTGGACGGCGTAGACACTTAGCGCACGGCGCGCTTGTGTATACGGTTGACACTCACCGAGGCTGACGCTGATTTGGTGGGATCCGCGACGCTGGTGGCGGTGATAGTGACCGCGATCGGAGTGGCCGGCGCTTGATACAGTCCTTGTGCGGTGATGGTGCCGGGGGCGGGGTTGCCACGGCTCGCACTGGTGACTTTCCAGGTGACAGAGGTATTGGTTGTGTTGGTCACCGTAGCCGAAAACTGTAGTGCGCCACCCAGATTCAAGAACGCGCTGGCCGGCGTGATCTTTACGGCGATGGGGTTGACGATTGGGTTGGTGATGGTGACGGAAGCTGAGCCAATTGCCGCCGGAACCGCATGACTAGCGGCGTGAATCCTCACCGTTGCGGGTGAAGGCACACTGGCGGGCGCGGTGTAGACGCCACTGATGGAATCGATGAATCCAACCGTGCCATTTCCGCCCACCGTTCCATTCACGTCCCAGGTTACGGTTTGATCGGCTGTGTTGGTGACGGTGGCGTTCAACGCTGTTTTCGCGTTGACGTTGACGGTGATTGTTGCGGGCGTCACCGAAACGCTAACGCCAGTTTGCCGGGCGTGGCCGGAATTCGGATCGATCATCAACGGCAAAACATCTACGGCTTCGAAGTTCGCGCCGGTCAGGGTCTTCAGTTGATTCAGATCGTTGTTATCCCAACGGTCGTCCTGCGTGCCGGAGATGTACCAGGCGGAACCGTTATCGGCCAGCATCATGCCGTAACGTTTTAGCGCGGTGAGAATCACGCGATTCGCGGTGGAAAATGTCGAGATATCGAAATTCGCCTGCAAACGAAAACGCGCGCCCATGGGCGGATATTGCGGCGCGGTCAACGACGATGCATCGTGCCGGGCAGGCCATAGGTGGGCCTTCTGCGTACGGGGAACGGTGAAGCGAACGGCGTGTCGAATTTCGCCGGCCAGTACTTCGTCGTAACGAACCAGGCCGGGGAAGATGGGAAGCCCGGCGGCATCGGCGGAGGTCCAGGTATCGGGCCGCAAAGCGTTCGAAGACAGATTGAAAATCGCGCCCGAATCCGCTTTCCAACTGCTGGTTTGCGGAAACGCGTTGTAGAGTTCGTAGAGGAAGCAGTTGGTTGCGTCCACTGTAATCACGTGGCGGTCACCCGTACTGGCGCTGCCGCCTTCAATCGGCGCGTTCACTGGAACGGCGTAAGGGCCGGGGTCACTTTCATCGGCATACAAAAATGTTGCGGGGAACTTTGGTTGGGTACCCGGCACCAACACAAATGGAATGCCAAAGGGTTCGCCGCTGATCAGGCCGGAGCCGAAATCGGGATGCAAGTGCGTGGCGGCTCCGATGGTATTCACCCAGGTAGACGAACTGGGCGAAAGCGGAAGCTGATCCACACGCGTGTTCCAAATGTTATTGGCGGGGAAAACGGTGCAACTGCCGATGGGCGGGGCTTGGGCAAAGGCGGTTGACGTAACAGCGCACAAGACAGCCGCGCATACGAATCTCTTCATAGGAACGCCTCCGAAGGGGTTGCTGTAGAGGAGATAACGCGGGCGGCGATTTCGTTTCAGGCTTTGCAAAAAACTTTTACTTAGTAACCAACTCAGGTGCCTCGCTTACGTCGTCGGGTTGGATGGCGGCGGCTTTGGTGGGATCGAATTCCTTCTCCCATTTCGCTACGACGATGGTGGCGACGGCGTTGCCAGCCAGGTTGGTGAGGCTGCGCATCTCCGACATAAAGCGATCCACGCCAAGCAGCAGAGTAATGCCCGCTACCGGTACCGTGCCTAACGACGAGAGCGTGGCGGCCAGGGTAATGAAGCCGCTGCCGGTGACGCCGGCGGCGCCTTTGGAGGTCAACATCAACACGACCAGCAGTTGAAATTCCTGCGCGATGGACAAGTGAGTATTGGTGGCTTGCGCGACAAAAAGAGCGGCGATCGTGAGATAGATGGACGTACCGTCGAGGTTGAACGAGTATCCTGAAGGCACCACCAGTCCGACAACGGGTTTCGAACACCCAATGTTTTCTAGCTTCATCATCAGGCGCGGCAAGGCCGATTCCGACGACGATGTGCCCAGCACAATCAGGAATTCCTCTTTCAGGTACTTGAGCAATTTCAGGATGCGGAAACCGTGCGCACGCGCGATTGCACCCAGAATCACGAAGACAAATAGCGCCGAGGTGGCGTAGAAGCACAGCATTAGATTTGCAAGCGATATCAGTGTCTTGATGCCGTATTTTCCAATGGTGAAGGCCATGGCGCCGAAGGCTCCAATCGGTGCGGCCTTCATGATGAAGCCAATCATTCCGAACAGAATATGGTTTATGTAGTGGAAGGCGTCCAGTACCGGTTTGGGGTTGGGCAAATAACCTAGCGATAGGCCGAATAAGATCGCCACCAAAAGAATTTGCAGAA
This sequence comes from Terriglobia bacterium, assembly GCA_025350105.1. Classification (GTDB taxonomy): domain Bacteria; phylum Acidobacteriota; class Terriglobia; order Bryobacterales; family Bryobacteraceae; genus Palsa-187. Next base: position 37,369 of record JANXYJ010000181.1, read on the forward strand.
TTTCGCCTTTGGCGAACGCGTTCACCATCTGATCGGGAATAATGTTGAGGATAAAGTCCGTGGCGCTTTGTTGCGCGTTGGGATTGGTGAATTGCGCGACGGATTTGGTGTCCAGCGTGGCGGGATCCGCATTCACGCCGGCACCGGGTTTCACGATGCTGACCACGACTAAACCGATCAGCAACGCCAGCGTTGAGACCACTTCGAAATACAACAGCGCCTTCATACCCACGCGGCCGAGTTTGTGCATGTCGCCGATGCCGGCAATGCCCGTGACCACGGTGCAAAAGATGATGGGCGCGATCATCATACGGATAAGCTTGATGAAGCCATCGCCCAGGGGCTTCATTTTTTCTCCGAGATGCGGATTGAAAAAGCCCAGTGCCACGCCCAGCGCGATGCCGATCAACACTTGAAAATACAGCGAGCGATACAGCGGAACACGCGCAGTGGGCTGAGGGGTGGCCATGAAGGTTCTATTCTACGCCGTTCATTTGGTGCAAACTCTACAGACCGTTTTTGGCCAAAAACTGGCGGATTTTGCTGTAGATTTGCGTGCGCTCATCAGGGCTGAAATTTCCGTGGCCGCCTTGGGGCACGGTGAACAATTCGTTTTGCACGCCAGCTTCGGTAAGCGACTTGTGCAGGCGCACGTTTTGCGAATAGGGCACGATGGGGTCGGCATCACCCTGAATGCTGAGGATGGGCGGCAGACCGGAACGAACATAAGTGAGCGGTGAAACGCTGCGCGCGAGTTCGTCGCGATTGGGCAAATTGGCCAGCCATTGCACGGCGTAGCTCTTAGCGTTGGCGCCTGCCAGCAGGTCATTCACGTCGGTGATTCCGTACCAATTGACGATGGCGGCAACTTTGGGCAGCGCGGTTTCCGATGCCGTGAATCCGCCACCAGCACAAATACGGTCGAAGCCGGCAGACTCGGGAATCATTCCTGTGGTGAGCGCCAGATGCCCGCCCGCGGATTCGCCGCTGACCACGATCTTGCTGGTATCCACGCCGTAGTCCTTGGCATTGCCGGCAACGTGGCGCAGGGCGCATTGCAAGTCTTCCACGGCCGCAGGCGCAGGCGCGACTTGAATCATGCGGTATTCGACATTCACGACGTTCCAACCCATTTCGAGCCAGGGGATGATGGACATCACCGAGGCTTCTTTGGTGCCGCGAATCCAGCCGCCGCCGTGAATGAAGATCAGCGTTTTTTGCGGCGTAGTGGTGTCCTTGCGTTTGTAGACATCCAGCTTCGATTCATGCCCGCTGGCGGAGAGATAGGTCACGTTGGGAATGACCAGATATTGGTTCAGCGCGTGGGCGGCCCAGTCGGCAGTGGGTGTTAAGGGGGCTTGCGCGGACTGCGCCATCACCAAAGTTACGAACAGCGTTGCAAAAACCGGCATCAGCATAAAACGTTTCGGCATGAAAAACTCCTCGCGCTTGAATTTTAGCAGCACTGGAATATCGCGGTACGATTGACCAAAGTGCCCGGCCAAAATATCTCAGCGGACGTGATTGTGATTGGAGGTGGCAACGCAGCCTTGTGCGCGGCACTGACGGTGCGGGAGGCGGGTTTGTCCGTTACGATTCTGGAAAGCGCGCCCGCGGAATATCGCGGCGGCAACAGCCGTCACACGCGCAATATGCGGACGATGCACACCGCGCCGACCGACGTTTTGACGGACTCGTATTTAGAGGGTGAATTTCTGGCAGACCTGTTGCGCGTTACCGGAGGGCAGACCGACGAAGCGCTGGCGCGGTTGGTGATTCGCCAATCGCCGTACGCCAATTTGTGGATGCGCGGGCACGGGGCGCGGTTTCAACCGCCGCTGGGCGGGACACTGCATCTGGGGCGGACGAACGCGTTTTTTTTGGGCGGCGGTAAGGCGCTGATGAATTCGTACTATGAATCCGCGCGCAAGCTGGGGGTGCAAGTCTTGTATAACGCCGAAGTGACGCAGTTGCAATTATGTGATGGGCGTTTTGCATCCGGAACAGTTTTGGTGAATGGTGTTGCAAAACAATTTCACGGCAAAGCGTTAGTAGTGGCGTCCGGCGGGTTTGAGTCGAATCTGGAATGGTTGAAGGAGGCGTGGGGTCCGCCAGCGGACAACTTCTTGATTCGCGGAACGCCGTACAACAAAGGCAAACTGCTGCGGATTTTATTGGACCAAGGCGCCTGTTCGATTGGCGATCCGAAACAGTGCCATGCGGTGGCGATTGATGGCCGCGCGCCGAAGTTCGATGGCGGGATCGTCACGCGGCTGGATTGCGTGCCACTGGGTATTGTGGTGAACAAACACGCCGCGCGTTTTTACGACGAGGGCGAAGACCTGTGGCCCAAGCGGTATGCGATTTGGGGGCGATTGGTGGCGCAACAGGACGATCAGATTGCGTATTCGATCATCGACGCAAAGGTTGTGGGACGTTTCATGCCCAGCGTGTTTCCGCCCGTGGTGGGAGACCGTTTGGAAGACTTGGCGCGGGCGTTTCAACTTCCGGTGGACCCGTTTGTAAAAACGGTGCGTGAATATAATCAAGCGGTGATGGCCGGCAAGTTCGATCACAATCTTTTGGACGATTGCCATACCCAGGGGCTCACTCCGCCGAAATCGCACTGGGCGCAAACGATTGATAGGCCGCCGTTCTGGGGCTATCCGCTGCGGCCGGGGATCACGTTTACCTACCTGGGTGTGGGGGTGACGGACAAAGCTCAGGTGAAATTTGAGAAAACGGGCGTTAGTGAAAATGTTTTCGCGGCCGGGGAGATCATGGCGGGCAATATTTTGGGCCAAGGCTATTTGGCGGGGTTTGGCATGACGATTGGCGCGGTGTTTGGGCGGATTGCGGGGGCCGGCGCGGCGGCCTGTGTAAAGGGACTCGTGAATGGCTGACTTGAGGGTTCTCGACAATCCTATCGCCGAGGGCGAGCGGATCCTTACCATTTGCAATTCGTGCCGCTATTGCGAGGGATTTTGCGCGGTGTTTCCGGCGATGGAGCGGCGCCTGAATTTCGTCGAGGCCGACATCAACTATCTGGCCAACCTGTGCCACAACTGCGCCGAGTGCTATTACGCGTGCCAGTATGCGCCGCCGCATGAGTTTGCGATTAATGTGCCGCAGGTGCTGGCAGAGGTGCGGGGCAGGTCGTATCAGAAGTACGGCCGCGCTTTAGACATGGGTTGGGTAGATGCCATTTCCATCGGCCTATTTGCCTCCACCGCACTTGGCATCATCCTGGATCGAGGAGACTCCACACGCAAGACCTTCTACAGCGTTATTCCACATGAGTGGATGGTTGGAATCTTCGGTGCGCTCGCGGGCTTCATCTTTATCGCCCAGGTAGTGGGCTTCCTCCGATTCTGGCGTGAGACCGGCGAATCACTCGCCGACTTCTTCACGCCATCTGCCTTGCTACAAGCCGCGAAGGACGCGCTGACGCTGAAAAATCTTTCGAGCAATGGCGCGGGCTGCACCTACCCTGATGAGCATCACTCCAACGCGCGGCGGATTTTTCATCACTTCACGTTTTATGGATTTGCCCTGTGTTTTGCCTCGACCACGGTTGCCGCGCTGTATCATTTCAGCGGACGCATCGCGCCCTATCCATATCTAAGCGCGCCGGTAGTTTTGGGCACGCTGGGCGGAATCGGTCTGTTAGTTGGACCCGCGGGACTCTACGCACTGAAGCGAAAACGCGATGAGCACATTGTCGATAAAAAACAGAATCGCAGCGAGGTGTTGTTTATCGCTTTGTTGATTTTGACCAGCGCAACGGGACTGGTGCTACTTGGCCTGAGAACTTCAGAGGCCATGCCCGTTTTGTTGCGCATGCATCTGGCAGTGGTGTTTGGGCTGTTCCTGACGCTACCCTACGGGAAATTCGTCCACAGCATTTATCGCACTGCTGCGTTGGTCCGCTCTGCTTTGGAAAGCGCGCGAAGTCAGAATCAGAGTAGCGGTCAATCCCATTAGGCCGGCGAAGGAGAGCCACAAGCCCGGCATGGCGCGGTCGCCGGTATCGTGGATTAACTTGGTCGCCACCGCGGGCGTGAAGCCTCCGAATATGCCGGTGGCCAAACTGTAGGCGAACGAAAATCCCGAGACGCGAACGCTGGCGGGCATGATTTCGGTGAGGTAGACCACCATGGCTCCGTTGTAGCTGCCGAAGATCATGGAAAACCACAACGCGGCTGCCAGCAAGTGTCCGAAGGAGGGCGCTTTTACTAACCACAACAACACTGGATACGGCGTAAGCAGCGCGATGGTGGAGAACAATAGCAGCAGAGGCCGGCGGCCGATTTTATCGGACAGCGCGCCCATGGCCGGCAACCAACACAAATTCGAAATTCCTACGCACAACGTCACCAACATGCTGGTTTTGTTGCTCAACTTCAGCACGCTGGTGCCATAGGTGGGCATGTAGGCGGTGATCAGGTAAAACGTCACCGTGGTGGTGGTGGTCAGCATCATGCCCAGCAGCATCAGCTTCCAGTTGGCCATCACGGTGCGCCAAATTTCGGCTGACGTGGGCCGGTGCTTCCGCGCTAGAAATTCGTCGGTCTCTGTGAGTGACCGACGCAACAGCAGCAGGAACGGGATCAACATGGAGCCGACCAACAACGGTACGCGCCAACCCCAGGCGGCCATTTCTTCCGGCTTCAAAAGCGACGAAAGCGAAAGACCGATCAGCGCTGCGAAAATCACCGCCACTTGTTGACTGCCGGATTGCCAACTGACGAAAAAGCCTTTGTGGCCGGGAGTGGCGATTTCGGCCAGATACACGCTGACCCCGCCGATTTCGACGCCTGCGGAAAGGCCTTGGATCAAGCGCCCGAAGACCACCAACAGCGGCGCGAAAAAGCCGATCGTTTCGTAACCCGGCATGATGCCGATGGAGAGCGTGCCGACGGCCATCAGCAGCAATGTGAGGAGCAAACCTTTGCGCCGGCCGTGATGATCGATGTAAGCACCCAGCACGATGGCGCCTAACGGACGCATCAGATAACCGGTGCCGAAGGTCATCAACGACAACATGAGCGAGGCGTATTCGTTCCTGGTGGGGAAGAACGCGCGGCCGATACCGGCGGCATAGTAGCCGAACACCATGAAGTCGTACATCTCCAAAAAATTACCCATGGAGACGCGCACCACGGCCGTGATTTTGGCGCGCATGGAGTTAGGTTTTGAGATTTCCGACAATCCGAAGCGAGAATAGCACACGCGCCTAGCGCGCGCTTGCGGTGGATTTTAAGACGGCGATGCGCTGCCGGTATTCCGGATACGCGGTCTCCGCGCCACCGCGCGAAGCTTCGTAGGGCAATTTATATTTGTCCGAAAATTCATGCAGAAACGTGTTGGTGCCGGGCAGATGATGGGGGACCGATCCCAACTCGCGCGGGACCTCGGTCACGGCCTCGCATGGGTACGGCGCCAATTCCTGCTCACGGGTCCACACCCAATTTTGCGAGCGCACCATGGGCTCGGTTAAATAAACCGGATCGGTGATGAATTCCAGCAGGGTGAGGGTATCGCCGTGGCGGATCCAATGTTCCACCAGTACTGCTTTTTCACTGCGCGGCACGCCGTTGCGGCGAATGAAGCCGGGCTTCAGATGCGTCGTGGTGACGGTTAATACGCCCGCTTCCCATTTTCCAGTGGAGAAGCCTTGCCAGCTGTGCGCGGTGTCGGCCGGCGGATGCGCGCGGCCGTCCATCCAAATGGTCCGCTCCGGCGCCTGCCATGCGATGTGGGTGTGATAGGCAATCACCTGCTGAGTTGCCTGATCAACATCTTTCCAAATGCGCATGTTCGAAGGCCCGCGCGTGCCATAGTCCGCGGGATGTGGCCGGCACTGCCACTCCGGCAAGGTTAAGAGCGATGCGTCCCAGGCGTCGGCCTTGGCGCGCGCGGCTTCGTTGATCGGCAAGCCAAGATAATCGCCCAGTTCCGGCCCGGGCCCACGTTCCGGCTGGTCCTCGTGTTGACGTTGCCCCCATTCACCCACCAGATCCACTTGCGCGTAAATGGGCGAGCACAATATTGCCAACAGAACCACTCCGGGGAGTTTGCACATGGCCGATATTCTTTCACGATCGGCAAATGGAATCAAGCGGCATTGGTCAGACTCACTCGAACGAAGTCAATAGCAAAGTCTGCGGACCTAAGGGTTGCGTGGTGCTTACACCGAAGCCCGCCTGGCGGAACATGGCGTCCAATTCTTTGAACGTGTAGGCATCGCCGCCTTCGGTGGAGCCCAACATCATCAGGCTGAAGGCGGCCTCCTGCGGCGGGGTGACGCGATCGTCATTGGGAACGAATTCAACCGTGGCCACCCGCCCGCCGGGTTTCAACGCGGCATGGACCTTCTTCAGGAGCTGAACAATGGTGGGCGCGTCGAAATGATGCAGGAAGTTGGGCAGCAGAACCAGATCGTAGCCGCTGCCGTAGTCGACATCGAAGGCGCTGCCGGGGAGGGTGTGATAACGGTTGCCCACGCCCGCATCGCGGGCATGTTCAGCGGAAACTTCCAAAACATTTTTCCAATCCTGGGCGTAAATTTCAGCGGCCGGATTCAGTTTCGCGATTTCGATGCCGTAAGCGCCAGGGCCCGCGGAGATGTCCAAAACTTTCATCGGCATCTGGTGAATAGCGACAAGCCTAGCCAATTCCGCCGCGCCCGCGGCGGACATCGGCGCCATATTTTTCGCGAACTCCACCCATAGGGGATTTTCAGGATCCATGTTGCCATGGCCAACACTGCCGCCCTTGCGAACGGCCGGAACCAGGTCCAGATAGTTGGCGATCTGCGTGGGGTGCGTCAGGAACAGGGCGACGGAGCCGAAGTAAGCCGGCGACTTTTTGTCGAGAAAAAACGCGGAGTCCGGCGTCAGCGCGTAGCTGTGGTCCTGCTTGGTGAGGAAACCGGAAATCGTCAAGTAGTCGCACAGAATGCGCATGCCTTTTTCGCTGGCCTGCGCGCAATGGGCCAGCTCTGCGGCTGTGTTTGCGCCGGCTGCGATGTGGGTGAAGACTTCCAGCTCAATCCCCGCCCGGAGCGAGGTGGCGCGCTGAAATGCGTTCAAGGCGGCAAAGATGACGAGAGGGCTGGGTGCGTTTTGCTTGAGCGAAGACATTCTTCTCCAGAGTCTAACGCACACGCTGCTTCAGCCACGCGGCATCAAGCGCTTCACCGAGTACACGTCCCAGCGCTGGCACAGGAATAAGGCGAAATACAGCAGCACGTAGAACATTTGCAATTCAAGCAACGACCAATCACTTCTCATTGCCGTGCCAAAGACCAGGCCGGCCATGAGAAACATTCCGGCGATCAGAGTCCAACGGGTTTTCAGGTCGAGCAACAGCATCACACCGATGACGATTTCGGCGAAGGGGATCACGGTGGCGAAGGCCTGCACTTGCCACACGGGCAGAATGGTCTTTTCGAATTGTTTGACGGTGTTGCCGACGAAGGTATCCAGCGAGCCGATGAACACGCGCGTGATGCCGTGCAGGGCGATGTTCAGGCCGAGAATCATGCGGAGCAGCAGAACGCCGAGGGCACGGTCGGTGTCGAAATCGTTTGAAACAGATTCATTGAATTTTGTTGCTGTGGCTGCCATGAATATTTCCTACCTTGCTTGCTGGATCTGACGTGCTTGCGGTGTTGCATATAACGCCTTCCGATAAGGTTTCGCCGGCGTCTTCATGTGTTGGTCTTCCGCTGACGATGCCAGCTTCGCTCCGGGATAGCGGATTAAGTCCCAGCCAGCGAAATTTTTATTGCCACCATAAGACGGGTCACTGAACATGCCTTCTAGCGTCAGGCGGCGCACGCGATTAAAGAAACCGCGAAGGTTGGATGATTGTTCGATTTCGGCCAACACCGCATCGCTCTTCTCAGGAGAAAGCCCCGCCAGCCGCGCGCCTTGAGTACGCATGGCGAAGGCATTCACGTTTTCCAGCCCGCTGACGAACATGAGCTTTTCGGCGGCCAGATAGTCCCGCAGACACAGCTCGATGTAATCGCCCGCACCGCAGTCAAGCGCGCCGGGGCCGTTTTCGTCTTTGGGTACCAGGCGGTCGATGAAGGCGTCAAGGGTTTTGCGTTGGTCTTCGGAAAGAGCGGCGGCCACTGGTTGCGCCTGTGCCATGAGCGCGGCCAGCGGAATGAAGCCGGCGCTGGCGATGACGGCTCTTCTGGAGATGGTTTGAAATGGATCCGGCGTCGACATGTGCGGTTTTGATACCGAGAAAAAGTATACACCCACGGTATGCTGGAAGTTCGTGCCTTCCACACTTACCACGCTTATCCATTTTGACGATATTCAGGACGCGGCGCGACGCATTGCGCCGATTGCTAAGCGGACGCCGGTGATGACCTCGCGCAGCTTCGACGTGCAAGCCGGCCTTACTGCGTTCTTCAAGTGCGAGAACTTTCAAACTGGCGGGGCCTTCAAGATTCGCGGAGCGGCGAATACGATCTATTCGATTCCGGAAGCAGATCGGCCGCGCGGCGTTGTGGCCTACTCGTCTGGCAATCACGCGCAGGCAGTAGCCATCGCGGCGGGGTCCATCGGCGTGCCCGCCACGCTGGTCATGCCGAAGGATGCGCCGCAATCAAAAGTAGAAGGAGCGCGCGCACGCAATCCGCGGATTGTGTTTTATGACCGCTTCACCGAAGACCGCGTGGCCATTACCCAACGCGTTGCGGATGAGACGGGGGCGATGATTGTTCCGCCCTTCGATCATCCGAAAGTGATTGCCGGCGCCGGAACGCTGGCGCTGGAACTATTGACTGACGTATCTGATCTGGATGCAATCGTCGTGCAGATTGGTGGCGGTGGGATGATCTCAGGTTGCGCGATTGCGGCCAAGCATATGAATCCCAAGATTCGCGTGATTGGCGTGGAGCCCGCCGATGCGAACGATACATTTTTGTCGTTGGCCGCTGGCAAACGGGTTGAGATACCGCCACCCTCGACGATTGCCGATGGATTGCGCGCTCAGATGCCGGGAGCGATGACTTTCCCCATTGTCCAAAAGCTTGTCGACGAAATTGTGTTGGTGACCGACGATGAGATTCGGGCGGCGGTGAAGTTCATGCTGCTGCGGTTGAAGATTGTGGTTGAGCCAAGCGGAGCCGTGCCCGCTGCGGCGGCTCTGCACCAGAAACTGCCGCCGGGACTGAAGCGCGTGGGCCTGGTGGTCTCCGGCGGCAATTTGGATTACGAGATGTTGGCAGGGTTATAGCTTTATATCGCTGGCGCCAGGTTTTCCGTCACTTCGATATAGGTGCCCCACGGGTCCGTGAAGAAGGCCACGCGGGTTTTTACGTTGGGGATGGAGCGGATGGCTCCGTCAAACTTCAGGTTATTGGCTTCCAACTTTTTGGAGAACGCATCTAAATCCTTCACGTCGAAACCCACGTGATCGAAGCTGCGGCCTTTGGTGGGGGTTTGCGGATTAGCGTCTTTGGTGAGCGCGATTTCCACGCCCGGCAGGTTCGCGGTATCGAAAGCTCCACGCTTACCAGGGGTTGAGCCGAAGAGGTTGTCGTACCACTTCTGAACTTCCAAGGGCTCCGCTACAAACATGTGGACGTGATGCATTTGAATGGGCATGGATTGCGTGGCATCTTCGAGAAGCTCCACACGCACGTCGTCGGGGCTGGTGACGAAGGCTTGCTGAGGATTGTTCTGCTCCACTTTGAAGCCCAGCGACTTGATTCTGGCGAGAGTGTCAGCAACGTTCTTCACGTGAAAACCGTAGTGATTCACGCGTGAGCCGACGGTGCCAGCGGTTGGTTCGCCCTTGCGCAGCATGATGAAGACGCCGGGAAATTGGATGAACTCGAGTGGCCCGTTCTTCACCGGCACGCCGCCCAGCATGGTGTAGAACTGCTTTTGCGCGTCAACATCTTTGACCAGCAAATGCACGTGGCCCATGGAGACTCCAGCCGTGTTGGGCGAGGCGAGTTGCGCGAAAGCGGGGACCAGCGAAACGGCAAGAAGAGTCACCAGAGAGAGATATTTCATAGCAGAGACCAATGTATCACCAACTGAAACACTCATCGGAAAAGTGTTTTTACGAAACGAACCCAATTTGTGTTGGTGGCTTTGTAAGGCCCGGTTTGCGGGCCTGCAGCAATACCTGCTATCGAAAGTGGGAGGAAAATGAATCACAACCATGATTAGGTTAGCGCGCGGATTAGTGAGCGCACCCGAGTCAACAGACAAAGTCTTGAAAAAGAGGAAACAACCACGCGTTGCTGGGTAGAAATCGCTACCATAGCGAGGATGATTTAGCGATCAGCTGGGACGAACATCTTTGCCCTGAGGAATTGACGAGGATCAAGTGCGGGACCGGTGATGATACAGATGAAGTTGCATAAACCTGGCCACTTAATCGGTTCACGGCCAAGGCGGTAGAATTGGATCAACGATATTTATGCGCAAGCTCTTATTGAGTTTCCTTCTCGCTTTCACGGTTAGCCAGCCTGTGTTTCCGCAAGGCAATCCGAAAGACGACAAAATTTATGACGATGTGCGCCGCCGTTTGGCCGATGATGCGGATGTGCGTGGCGCGGCGATTGAGGTGACGGTGAAAAATGGTGCCGTGGTGATTGCCGGGCGGGTGCGGGATGAAGTGGCCCGGCAGAAAGCGCCGAAGGTGGTGAAGAGAGTGAAGGGCGTGACGACGGTGGAGAATAAGCTGAAGTTGTTTAGCGAGAACTAGCGGGGGTGGGGAGCTCGGGTCACGAATTCGGTAGCTCGGCCCTGAAGGCCCGAGCTACCGGGAGCGGCGGGTTTCGGTTCTCCGGTCTACCGACCTGAGCTAGCGACCGGAGCTACCGCGTTTACTTTACTTCGGCGGGCGTAGACGTCGCCGGGCCTTCGCCCAGAATTTGCAGGACCACATCGCCGTCTTTTGCGCCATCGTAGTGGATGCCCTTGCCGGGGTGGACCACGTAGCTACCGGCCGCAACCGGGATGGTGCTGGCCGGATCGTACTTGGTGCCAGTGCCGGTCCACCAGGTGCCGGAGAGCACGGTGATGTAGCGGTCATTGGGATGAAAGTGCGGGCGGCTCATGTGGCCGGCGTGCCATTTAGTCAAAACGATGTAGAGGCCGGGTTTGGCGGGGTCGCCATGCAGGATGGCCTGCGCGGAGCCAGCCTTGGTGTTTTCCACCCACGGAATTTTGTCGGGCATGGTGATGATGATGTTCTTGGGATCGGGTTCGGTGGCATGCACCAGACCTACCCAGGTGAACAATGCGCCAACTATTGTCACTTGTCCCATTCGCCGCAATTTCAGATTCAATGCGTTCACTTGCCGCCTCCTTGTTCGTCTTCTCGCGAGATCCTCATGATTATACATCTGATGTTCGCGGCGTGTGCCAGGAATTGGTCTCCCGGGGCTAGCCCTCCGGGAACGGCACAAACCGATACCCCACGCCACGCACGGTGAGCAAGTGCCGGGGATGGGCGGGGTCAATTTCCAAATACCGTCTCAGGCGGACGATGAAGTTATCGATGGCGCGGGTGTCGGTGTCTTCGTGGAGACCCCAGACTTCCTGCAGCATGATTTTGCGTGACACGGTTTCGCCGGCGCGGTCAATCAAATAGCGCAAAATATTGGCTTCCATCAGCGTTAGTGGATACACCTGCTCGCCTGCCCGGAGTTCGAGTTGGTCGTAGTTGATGGATTTATCCCCGAAGACGTAGATGTCGCGTTGGGGCGCCTTGGGAGTGACTGCCGCAGGCGTCTGACCGGCCCATTGTTTCCTGCGCAGCAGGCCGCGTACACGCGCGATCAGGATGGAGAGTTCAAACGGCTTGGAGAGATAATCGTCTGCTCCCGCGCCGAACCCCTGCAGAATGTCTTCGGAACGGCCACGCGCGGTGAGCATCAACGTTGGTACATACTGGCCGGCATGGCGCAGTTCCTGCATCACCGTGAAACCGTCCTTGCCGGGAAGCATCACGTCTAAAACGACGACATCAAAAGGAGGCTGTTCTTTGTCGAGCAGTAACTCCAGTGCCTCTTCGCCAGTCTCCACCGTGCGCACAACGTAATTTTCGGCTTCGAGATTGAAGCGCAGTCCTTCGGCCAGATGCTTTTCGTCTTCGACGATGAGAATATTTTCCTGCGGGGCGTGGGTTGGAGTTGGCGGAAGGGGCATGATCGGTTCTAGAGACTAAGAACGGGCTATCGGCAACTGCAAAACGAAGGTACTGCCGTGGCCTTCGCCGGCGCTTTCGGCCCACACTTTACCGCCATGGCGTTTGGCAACGGAACGCACGATGAACAGACCCAGGCCGGTGCCTTTTACTTTGGTGGCGATGGGTCCGGGGATACGGTAAAAGCGCTTAAACACCTGCTTGAGTTCAGCTTTGGCGATGCCGGGGCCGTTGTCGGTGACGCGAACGGTGACGTAGCGGCTATCAGTACTGACGGTTTGCACGGCCACTTGTCCCAGGCTGCCGGAATATTTTACGGCGTTGTCGATTAAATTGGCGATGGCGGCGCGGACTTCGTCGGCATCGCCGCGGATGGTGACGGGCGGGCCGGGCGTATAGGAGAGCGCGTTGTCGGGAACGTTGTAGAGGCGCCGGGCGCGGGCCAGGCAGTCTTCCACAATCGCGCCGAAATCGATGGAAGAAATATGCAGCTCTCGATTTGGTTGGCCGATGCGGCCGGTGCGCAGGATCTGCTCGATCATGCCGAGAAGACGGTCGCTGTCATCCAGCATGATGCGGTAGAACTCCTGGCGTTTGGCATCGTCCACGGGCCGGGTCTGCAGGGTTTCCAGATAGAGGCGAATAGACGCGACCGGGGTTTTCAGTTCGTGGGTGACGGCGTTGATGAAGGCATCGTGCTGGGCGTTGCGGCGGATTTCGCGGACCAGAAAAGTGGTGTTGAGCACGACGCCGGCGATGACTGTCAGCACCAGCAAGATGCCGAAAAACAGCAGAATACCATTGCGCCAGCCCAGCAGCACCCAGCCGATGTAGAGCAGCAGGATGACGAGGATGAGGCCAACGCCCAGGGCGATGAAGAAGGCGATGGATTTGCGGCGTCCGCCGTGGACCATGACTTCAGATTAGCCCTTTTAGTGCCCTTGGAAAATGTTATTTTGGATTCCATGCCCATCAGCGCGGATACGCTTCGTCAGCAACTGGATTACACCACCTGGGCCACCAACCGTTTAATGGAGGCGGCCAAGCAGTTGACCCCGGAGGAATTGACCCGCGATTTTGGGGCTTCGGAGAAGAACGTGGTGGGGACGCTGGCTCATATATATGCGGCGGACCGGGTTTGGCTGGGGCGGATTCAGGGCAATCCGCCGGCGGCGTTTATTACGGATGCGGATCGGGATTTCGGTTTGTTGCAGCGCGAATGGCCCGGGTTACTGGATCGCTGGAAGAAATGGGCGACTCCGCTGAGCGACGAAGATATTCTGGGCAAGCTGACCTACAAAAGCATGTTGGGCGGGGAGCGCACCACTCCACTGTGGCAGATCACGCTGCACGTGGTGAATCATGGAACGCATCACCGCGGGCAGGTGTCTGGGTTTTTAAGAGCGATGGGCAAGACGCCGCCGCAGTTGGATTTGATCCGGTATTACTGGGAACTGGAGTAGTAGCTCCAGTGGCCCGACCGGAGCCTGCTGAAATCAAGGGCGCTCCCTCATGGTCGCGGCTTGGTGCTAATTATTTGTGGCGCGCCCTGCTGGTCGCGGCTTGGTGCTGATCAGCACGGTAGCTTCGGTCGCCAGACCGGAGAGTATCACGGTAGCTCCGGTCGCCAGACCGGAGAGTATCAAAGTTAAGCCGCTTTTTGCAGAACCTGGCTGTCCACTTTGGCGGTACGGATGCCCCAAACTAAGCCAACAGCGCGCAGCATCTTCAGGGTGATCCAGGAGATATCAAGCTCGTACCACGTCAAACCGTGGCGGGCCGAGGTTTGGTGCGCGTGGTGATTGTTGTGCCAGCCCTCGCCGAAGGTAAGCAAGGCGATGATCAAACTGTTGCGGGAATCGTCACGGGTGTTGAACCGGCGTTTGCCGAACATATGGGTAGCGGAGTTCACCAGCCAAGTGGCGTGCAGGCCGTAAACCGTGCGCAGACAACCAGCCCACAGGAATACCGGCAAGCCGCCAAATACCAGCAACAGAACGCCCAAGGCGGTGGGCGGGACCCAATGATTGGTGTTGAGCCAGTAGTAGAACCGGTGCTTGGACAGATCCGGGGCGTGCTTGATCATCAAAATCGTGTCGTTATGGTTGGTCTCGCCGAATAGAATCCAACCGATGTGGGCCCAGAAGCCGCCATCCAGAACGGGAGAATGCGGGTCACCCGGTTGATCGGACTTCGCGTGGTGAATGCGGTGCGTGCCCACCCAGAACATGGGACCGCCTTCCAAAGTGAGCGTGCCGCAGACCGCTAAAAAGTATTCCATCCACAAGGGGCACTGATAACTTTGATGGGTATGCAGACGGTGGTAGCCCAGGCTGATCCCCCAGCCTACGGCTATCCAATGGACCACGATGGCGATGGCCAAAGCCTTCCAACTGAAGAAAAAGAAGGCGGCTACGGCGCCAATGTGCAAAAGCAAAAGAGTCACTGCCGTGGGCCAGTTGATCTTTCGGCCATTCGAGAGGGGGATGGTGTGCTTGCTCACTATGAAATCCTGCTTTATGTTTGCGCTTATGTATACTTCCATCGTCAGAGTAGCAGTGGAAAGTACCCTTGCATTGTAAGAGTTGTGTAATTTCGATGAGATTGCGGGGGTTAGGCCGGGAAATGCTTGAGGGAAAGGCGTTTGGTGCCGGGGAAAGCCGTTGGCAGAGTAATCTTTGCAGAGTAAGCAGGCAGAGTAAGCAGAGTGATTAGAAGCCCGCGTACACACCCCAGCTTGCATTGGGTTGCAGGGCCAGGATCAGGTAGAACGCAAGCGCCAGGACGAAGGTTACGGCAACCAGCGTCAATGGCCCTGCGGCTGCGGCCTGGGTTTCGGCCGCGGCGTCAGTTGCGGGCGCAGAGGCCGGTTCAGCGGCGGACTTGCCGGCCAGTTCCTCGCGATAGCGGTCCAGATTGGGCCGCCGTGCGATTTTGCCGGAGGTGGTTTTCACCAGCCACCGGTGTGGAACCACGTGGACCTCACTCACCGGGCAATCCAGCTCTTCGAAAATGCGTTGGCGGGCAGTCATTTCCAGTTGTTCGATGGATTCGGCGGGGCTTGCAGGGCTGTCACTCAGAACCTGGCTTTCGTCACTCAGAACCTGGCTTTCAATGAGAACGATTATCCGCTCCGTGCCCGTCCGCTCGTCTTCCACCCCGATGGCAACGGAACGCCCCGGCACGGCATTGGGGCAAGTGTCGCACACGGCCTCTATATCCTGGGGATAGAAGTTGCGCCCGCCCACGATGAGCAGGTCCTTTTTTCGCCCGGTGATGAAGAACTGGCCCTGGTGCTGGAAGCCAAGATCGCCGGTGTAGTACCAGCCATCGCCATCGATGTTGTCGCGGGTGGCTTCGGGATTGCGAAAGTACTGGTGCAGCGCGAACGGGCTGCGCAGAGCCAGTTCGCCTACCTCTGCTTCGGCAACACTGCTCCGTTGGGAGTCCACTACTTTCACTTCACAGCCTTCGATGGGTGATCCCACCGAGACCACGGGGGTGGACTTCTTCATCTGGGCCTCTTCTTTCAGGGCCTCTTCGAACCTGCCGCGAGAAAGCGCGGCGAGTTCAGCGTTGCGCACCACCACCGGGACGGTAGTGCTGCCGCAGGAGGTAACGGCAAATGAATTTTCCGCCATCGCGTAGCACACCCAAAGCGATTCGCGTTTGACGCCGTAAGCCTGAAAGCGTTGCAGAAACATGTCGTGACTGGCCGCGCGCACGGGCTCGGAACAATTATTGAAGCCGCGCATGCAGGAAAGGTCCAGGCCCGCCAAGTCCTCCGGGCGCATTCGGCTGGCCAATAGGTTGTAAGCGAAGTTGGGCTGCCAGCACAGGGTGCCTTTGAAATCCGTGATTAGCTTCAGGAAAGACGCGGGGGCCTGCACCCAGCGGAACGGATCGATGGCGGCCACTTTGGTGCCGGAGAGCAAGGGCAGGAACCAGGTGGTGAACAGGCCCATGTCGTGATACAGGGGAATCCAAGAACAAATGCGGTCCGTTTCCGGATTGAGCTGAATGCGCCGGCCGTAGCTGGCGCATTGTCCCGCCACCATTTCATGAGTGAGCGCAACACCCTTCTGCAGGCCCGTGCTTCCGGAGGAGTGCTGAATGATGGCGATCTGATCGGGCCGCACGCTTTGCCACGCGGTTGGTTCATGCGAGGTTTGCGCGGCCAGGCTATCGGCGATAATCAGGCGCCCGGACTTGACGCCGGCCTTGCTGACGGCATGGTCAACGTCGGTGGCGAATTCGCGGTTGGTAATCACGCCATCAGGCTCCAGCAACTCCAGCACGTGGGACAGGTGTTTCATGTACACGGCGCGATCCATTTTCTCTGAAGGATGGCTATGCAGTATGGGGATGGCACCGCGCAGCATGGTGCCCAGGTGCGCGGCAAGTATAGTGCAACCGATGGGCAAAACCACCAGCACTCTGCCACCTGGCGGGATATTTTGCAGGGCTTCGGCGACCACGGCGGCGCGGGACCACAACTGGCCGTAGGTCAGCTGTTGGTGACGATCGGCCCCTTTGCCTGGATCAACCCCATCGGGTGGCGCTTGCAGATCGCGGAAAGTGAAAAAATCGCGGTCCGGATTGCGATCGACGATCGCGCGGACAATGGCGGGAAGGGTTTGCGGCGTGGACACTTTAGCGTTGGCCTTCCTGGCCTGACTGTAAGATGGCTGCGGCGATGGGCGGCGCCAGACGCTGGTTGCCCTCCACGGTATAGTGCTTCAACGTGTCTAGAAATTCCGGTGCGGGAACACTCCAGCGCTGATTGACCACGGTGCAATCGTTTTCACGGCCGTTTTCGCGACAAAGTTCGTTGGCGATGGTGAGCGCATTGACGGGTGATATTTCGGTCTGCCGCTCCCGCGGCCCGGCCGGTTGCACGAACAAAACCGTTTTGACACCACGGCGATGCAGCAGGCGGATGGTGGAACCAAGCATCTTCACCAAAGCGGGATTGACGTCGCTGCGGGGAATCAGGTCCAGCGGTTGCTGAGGATCGGTGAGGGCGATGCGTTCACTGCGCGCGCGATAGATATCCTGCCACATGGGTCCAAACCAGGGCTTCAGGTAATAGCCGGACGTCAGAAAAAACAGAAACGGTTGATTGTGGGGCAGCGAAAAATGGGCGGCCTGGAAGCGCCGCAGTGCGCCCCACTGGCGGCGGTCGGATTGCTGAATCAGCGTGCCGATTTCGTCAAAGGGCGGCCGCTCCGGCGCGGGCATGCGTTGGGCGAATTCGGTGTACAGCGGCAGATTCACGGTGGTGTGGCGAAAATCACGAATCCAAAGGCGGCTGTTGCGCGTGCTGAAATAGGGGTCGCCTACGGTGAATACGGCAACTTCAAACGGCTTGTCCCACACTGCGTCCAGCAGCATCAAATCCTTAGACATCAAACGTGCAAACCAGGCAAGGTTATAGACTTTCCACTTTTCGTCAGAGTTTTTCAAGTTCTGTTCCACCCGCGCCGGCAAGGCCTGATCGGCTTCCAGATAGGAGCCGATGGTGCCGGAATCACCGAAAAAGGCAACCCTTTTATTCCCTGGTTTATTGCCTGGTTTATTGCCTGGTTTATTCCCAGTGTCCGGTGCCCTGCTGATTTCGTGCTGAGAAACGGCGAAGCGAAAATCATCCTGGCTGAATTCACCGGAGCCGCGCGGGTACAGGCGCTTGCCTCCCTCGATAAAGTCAGCGTACTGTTGGCGCAGCACGGTTTGGGGTGCCAGCCCGAGCAGCGCATCTAAAACAAAAAGCCAGAACACGGCCAGCGCAATGGTGAGAAACGGGCGGCAGGCAAGGGCGTGAAACAGCCGGTAGCCCGGCGCGGCCAGCACTGGGTGATTGGCTGAGTTGGCAGTGGCAACTTGTCCAGCCGAAGCCGGCGCGGCCTGGCCACCGGCGAGTTGGGTGAGCGAGGCAATGGTTACGGCGGACGAATCGGGAGGAGAAATGGTGCAGGCGAAGGCCTTTTCGAGATCGAGGAGAATGGTCACCAGCTCGATCGAAGTAATGATACCTGCGCGCAGCAGCGGTTTGGCATCGGCCACGCCCGTCAGACGGCCTTCGCCAAGGGCCTGCTCGAGAACCCGGCGGACGTCCTGAGCCGTAGGAGGGGCGAGTGGGCTAGTGGTGCTCATTGAGCGAATCCAACCAGCTTTTCAAACAAGCGGAGACGGTCCGCATAGCCGATGCCGGCTACGGGCAAAAAGAAGATCCAGGCGAGCGCGACGTAGGCGTGGGTGAGGGTCCAGGAAGCGGAGCGATAAACAAAGTGTCCTCGCAATGTTTTAGATAGAAGGGGATGGGCAAACTGGGTCCAGCTGGCGTGAAGCGCCAAACCCACTCCGTGGAACAGCCCCCACAACAAGAAGCTGGCTGTAACCGCGTGCCAGGCACCGCACACCAGCATGGTGACGGCGGGCAGCAACAGACTGGCGATCAGGCGGCTGGTGGAGGTGGCCAGGAGTCCCCGGCTGAGCGGCGTGTAAACCATGGCCCGCAACCAATTTCCCAAAGAAATGTGCCAGCGCTGCCAGAACCCGGTGATGGTGGAGGCGCCAAACGGGTTGTCGAAATTTTCGGGGGCCTGCACGCCCAGCAGGTGAGCGAAGCCGATATAGATTTCGCTGTAGCCGGAAAAATTCAGATACAGCCAAACGCCGGAGGCGAAAACGCCAATCCACAACAGAGGTGTGGGCCAGGCAGCGGCCTGCAGGGCGGCGCCAGGCAGCGCCAGGGGAACCATGCGCATTAAGATCAAGGCGGCGGCAATGCGGATCACGCCGTTCATCCAGCGGGTGAGGGCAAAAGCAAGCGCCGCTTTATCGAAGCGGGTTTGGCTGCGCAAGGCGGTTTCCGGCGCCAGCACCGGGCCGGAAAAGAATGTGGGCGCGCAGAAGTAATAACGAAAGAAGCCAGGAGCAGTCCAATCGGTGCGCGAGACCAGCGCATAGACGACGCGCAAATAACAATAGCTGAGACCGAGTGTCCGGATGGACGCCTGGCTGATCCTTCGCAGGGAGGCACCGGCGAAACCGGGCCAAGTGCTGCCCCACTGCATAAGAAACGGAGTTTGACGCAGGAGCAACAGCACGAAGGTGAGCGCGCAAATTGCAAGCGTTAAATACAGACGCGACACAGGGGCCAAGCGACGGCCCAACACCAGCGCAGACGAAAACAGGAAGAACAGAATGGCTACGTCCAGGCGGGCCGAAAGGGACAACACCATTACGGCGTGTAACAAATCAATCACAAGGGGGAGGACTGACATGGGCAGATTGCTAATCAATCATAACGCGAAGCTTACACGAAACCGCAAATCTGTTTTAGCCATTTTTTACCAGAAACTCGCCCTTCACGGTCAGCTCAGCCGGGCCGGTGAGGAAGATTTCATCGCCTGCCCAACGGACAGCTAAGGGTCCGGCGGGCGTTTGAACGGTGACCGGCGAAGTGACTAAGCCACACGCGAAGGCAGCGGCAGCGGCGCCGGTGGAGCCCGTGCCCGAACTCATGGTCTCGCCCGCGCCGCGTTCGAAGAAGCGGACGTCGAGGTTATGTGGATCAATTCTTCTGATAAATGATACGTTGGTCCGGTTGGGGAAGTGGCGATGGCGTTCGATACGGGCTCCCATCCCAACCCAGTCGAAATCAAAATTTTCGACGAAGAAAGCGCACTGTGGGTTGCCGACGTTCAAGATGACGCAATCGCGGTCTTCGAAGGCGGCATGTAGTTCTTCGATCTTGGCCGCGCCCATGTTCATCTCGAATTCAAAGTGCAGATCATCGCGGCTTAGAAGGCGCAAATGCTTCACGCCCGCGCCGGTAGCGATCTTGATGTCACTCCCTGCCAGGCCGGCATCAACTAAGAATGCCGCCGCGCAGCGCGTGCCATTGCCGGAAATTTCGCTGCGGCTGCCGTCGGAGTTCCAGAGTTCGATTGCGGGGTGGGCTTCAGCTTCGCGTTCGCCAGCACGTGCGATGATGATCCACCCGTCCGCCCCCACCCCTGTGTAGCGGTCGCAAATGGCGCGGGCGGTGGCGGGCATGTCCACAAGATCGGTGCGAATATGGTGCCGCCAGGTGAGCAGAAAATCGTTGCGTGCGCCGTGGGCTTTGGTGAAGGGGATGGTCATGATGGCTTACTCAATGCGCTGATAGATCTCGACGGCAGGGGCGTCGTGATCGCCGTTTCTACCATCACCGGCATCTTTTACGATAACGCGCCGCACTAACCTATACCGGGACGCTTGCCGCAGAGCTATCGACACGGGATCGCCCGCTATCGCCAGCGCCCATTCCTCGTGCAAAAAAAGATCGGGACGAAGAATCGCCGGGTCCCAGGTCAGGCGGTTGTCCTGATGTAAGCCTTCGCGCAAGGGAATGCCCGCTTCGCGGAAGACGCCGGTGAGGTCGCCAAAATAATAGATGATGCCGGAGTTGGGAAGATAGCGTTCGCGGAGATAGTCGGCCGCTTCTTTGGTCCAAGCGCGCCGGGCAACCGAGTTCACTTGCGATTCTTTCCAGCAAATTTGTTGTGGACCGAACACCGCCACCATCGCCGTCGCTACCAGCGCAAATTTCATCCACCTCTCTGGCACGGCCGTGATGATAATCGCCACCCCGAACCCCAGCAGCGGCAGCGCAGCCAAGCCGTAACGCGTGTTGTACCAACTGAAGGGCCACAACTCCGGAACATAAATCGGTGTGCCGGAGCCGTGCATACTGATGACGTAGAACAGCGGCGGCAGTGCCAGCAGGAACAGGGGCCAGCGTAGAGGCCGACGCGTTAGGCCCATCACCAGGCCACCAGCGGCGATGACGACCACCGGCCATCCGGCAACGTCGCGCACCGCGGCACCGTAGTAGTGTGCCGCCGTGAGCCAGTGGTGATCGCCAGGATAGCGGGCCATTCCTTGCGCCAATTGGCGCTGGTAAATCGCCAGAGCCGAATACGGCCCATGATAGAAGGCCAGGGCGTCGCTCCAATAATATTGGTTGTGGGCCAGCCAGGAAACCGGCGCCAGCGCGGCCAGGGTGGCGAATGCGAACGCGTGCCATTTCTTGCGTGCCGTGGTCAAAAAATAAAACGCGACAAAGGGAATGAGAAACCAACCTTCATAGCGGGTGAGCGATGCGGCGATGGCCGCGGCCGCCGCGGCCATCGCGGCCTTTCGCGACTGCGTATCGCGAAACCAAAGCGTGGACCAGAGCAGCGCCAGCAGCGCAGCGGCGAAGATGGTCTCTGTCATTGGGATGGACTGCAGGTAGAGCAGATTGGGATTGAGCGCGAAAACGAGTAGCGCGGCGACGGCGCTTTTGCGGGAGTTTGTGGCGCGCTCCACCGACGCGAATAGAAAGAGCCCCGCGAGCACAAAGCAGATCATGGAGGGGATGACGCCGGCAATGCCGCTGCGCCAAAGGTTGTCGTTGACGACCAACGGCGTCATCAAAAGATGTGGCAAGGGAAGCCATGCGGTGCCCAGTTGCTCAGGCCCCGGAGTGCGGGAATCGATAGAGCGGCGGGCGATGTTGAGATGCGCCTCGGCGTCACCGTAGTAGAGCGTGTAGCGGTTCGCGAAACAGTACCCGGCCGCCGAGACGCTGATGCCGGCCAACAGAAGGGCGACACCAGCGTAAAGGCGTTTCGTTGGCAAAATATGGCGCTGTTGTTTTACGGACGCTCCCTTATGGTCGCGGCTTGGTGTTGTTGTGAAAACGTCGTTTTAAAACTTCGTAAACTGCCGGAACTCTTCAAACCGCGCATCGATCTCAGCCCGGGTGAGCGTACGAAAACGTTCGACGCCAAATTTTTCGCAGCAGAAACTGCCCATCACGCTGCCGTAAATCACCGCGCGGCTCAGCATGCCCCGGCTGATGTGGTCGCCTTCCAGATCGAAGCCGTGTTCAGCCAGGTAGCCGATGAAGCCGCCCGCGAAGCAATCGCCGGCGCCGGTAGGATCGAAAACATTTTCCAGCAAATAGCCGGGTACGACGAAATAGGAATCCTTGCGGAACAGCATGGCTCCGTACTCGCCGCGTTTGATGATGACGGTGTGCGGACCCATGGCCAGAATCTTGGCCGCGGCCTTCTTTAGATTGGTTTCGCCCGATAGCATGCGTGCTTCGCCGTCGTTAATCAGTAGGAAATCCCAGGTTTTAATGGTTTCGAGAAGCTCCGCGCGAAAATCGCTGATCCAGAAATTCATGGTATCGCCGCCGCCCAGCCGCAGGTGTTTCATCTGCTGGTGAACCATGCGCTGCAGGCTGGGTTGAATATTTCCCAACAGCAAATAGCGGGCGTTCTGATAGCTTTCCGGCAGCTTGGGTTTGAAATCGGCGAAGACGTTCAGATCGGTCTGCAAGGTGGTCCGATCGTTCATGTCGTCGGAGTACTTTCCTGCCCAGAAAAAAGTTTTACCCGGAACGCGTTCCAATCCTTCCAGATCGATGCCGCGGCTGGCCAGCAAATCCGCGTCTTCCTGGGCGAAATCATCGCCCACGACGGCTACAATGCGAGTCTGCGTAAAGTAGCTGGAAGCCAGGGATATATAGGTAGCGGCGCCACCCAGCATGCGATCCACTTTTCCATGAGGAGTTTCTACACCGTCATAGGCGACGGATCCAACGACAACAAGTGACATCTTTTTATTGTACTAATTCCCGCCTGGCGCACCGCAGTTGCGTTTGCACCTGGCCGGAATGACGAACTTGTCTTTGATCTTGTCGCGGAATTCGGGATACATGGTTTCCGCACCGCCCAGGGACGCTTCACGCGGGATGTTGTAGAGCTTGGCCATCTCATCAATGAACGGATTCTTGCCCGGGAGATAATGTGGCACTTTGCCGCTCTCCACGCCTTCGTCACCGGGAATGCAGGGCGGGCCTGCGGTGGCCACTGGTGCCGGAGTCGATAGATACGACCGCGTCAAGATATACGGCTCCGTCAAATATGTCGGATCCTCCATCACCAGCGTCAAAGTCAGCATGTCTCCGTGGCGAAGGAAGGTGGTGGTGATGCTGGCCTGATCGCTGCTGGCGGCGCCGTTGCGGCGGATGTAGCCGGTTTTGATGTGCGTGGTGTAGGCCGTCAGCACGTCGCCATTCCATGTCCCGGTGGTGAAACCGGTTTGATCGTGCGGCGCGTTTTCAGAGGGATGGGGACGGCCGTCCATCCAGATGGTCATGGGCGCGCGCGTTTCCCATCCGCCCAGCACCCATGCAATGGTTTTGCCGGTGAGCGGATCGGCCTCATTCCAAATTTTCAAACTGAATGGCCCGGCCGCGATGTGCCACTGGGTTTGGAACCAGCAGATGCGTTCTGGCATGGAGATCGTCGACTGCGAAAAACTCAATGCCTTGGCACGGCCCGCGTCATTGAATGGCAGCCCTGCCCAATCGTCCGGATTGGGACCCGCGCCGCGCTCCATGGCATCTTCGTGATTCTTGGCGGTCCAGGAGCCAGAGAGATCGATCTCCGCCAGAGCGGGCTGGGTGATGAACGATGCCACACAAACCACAACTGCAAACGTGAAGAATAAACTATGCCATCTCATTTTTCTTGACCTCTACCATTTTGCCGTGCACGCCGTTGGATTCCAGCCAGCATTGTCGGCCTGCTTCTTGAAGTGCGAACTGACGATCATGGGCTCGCGCAAATACATTGGATCGGTGATGACGATGGTGACCACCAGCAGGGTATCGCCGTTGCGCTCCTTTACGAGATCGTAGTATTCAGCGAGCGTTGTGTTTTCGCTATAGGGCACGCCGTTTTTGCGCAGGAAGCCAGCCTTCAAATGCGACGTGTTCACCTTTAGCGATCCACCAACCGCAGGCCCACCGCCGAAGCCACCGCCAGCGCGTTGGAACTCCCATTGGGCTGTGGAATCGCCTTGCAGCGTGTGCGCGCCGTCGGCCCCCTTGGCCTCTCCGAAGTGAAAAATCCGCGTTTGTTTGCCGGCGTCGGTTTCCAATTGCAGCGTCTGGTCGTCGGTCCAGGCGATGTGCAGGCGTTCGGGGAGGCGCAGAATCGCAGGGGCGCCGAAGGATTTGCAGGGATCGCCCGACGCAGCTTCTTTTTCGGGATCCCAGGCATCGGCGATTTTGCGCGCGGCCGCCGTCATGGGCACACCTTGGTAGTCGCCCGGCGCGGGCATCACCATGCGGTAGCGCCAATCCTCGGTGACGAGGGAGACCCAGTAGCCGGTGAGGTCAATGGGCGCGGCTGCTTTGGGAGTGGGCGGCGGACCACCACGTCCACCGGGTCCACCACCGGGCGGTTGGGCGAAAACGGCGACGCCGATACTGAATGCCAACAGTAATTTTGGTGCCATAGATTCTATTTCTTCAGGCTCTTGTAAATGGACTCAATGAACGCGCTGGTCACGCCTGGCAGTTTGCCGTACTGGGTTTCATAGGGCTTGGCTGGGGAAGCGGCTTTAATTTGATCGAGTGTCATGCCGCGCTCGATCATATCGGCGACGACGTCGCGGACCGTCACCACCATGTCGCGATAGTCCACCACTTCCATCTGTTCACACAAACGCCCGTGTCCGGGAATGACGTAAGTGCCGGCACCTTTGTAGATGAACGGGATGGGCGCGATGGTCAGTTCAATCAATTTGTTCAGCGCGTCGATTTCGCCCTGAATGCTGCCGCCATTGGCCAGATCGATCACCGGAAAACGGGTTTTGTCCAGGATATCGCCAGCCACCACCACGTCGGAGCCGCGAAACATCACGAAACTATCGGCGGCGCTGTGCGCATTGGGCTGATACAAAATCTCAATCCCCTCTTCGTTCATGCGGATGGATTTTCGTTTTTGATAAAACGCTTCGGTTGGCCAGGATTCCTGGGGAAACGCGGCGGTTTTGCCGGTGGAAGCGCTCATTCTTTGCAGGATGCTGACGTGCGCCAAAATCGAAGCCGCACCGCCGTTGGTCATCGCTTTGGCCATATCCGGGTTGCCCAGCACGTTGGTGAAAATGGTCTGCCCGGCCGCCGCCAGCTTGGCGTTGCCGCCCACGTGATCGGCGTCCGCGCCCGTGTTAACGATGTAGCGCACCGGCAAAGGCGTAAGTTTCTTCAGCGCGGCGATGACTTGATCGGACGCGCCTTCCTTACCCGCATCCACCAGCACCACGCCGTCGGAGCCAATCTGCACCGCAATGTTCCCGCCGGCGCCCGCGATCATGTAAAGGTTGGGTCGCACGCGAACCACGTCCAGATCCTCGGCGGCGCGCAGAATTTGCGGCGTTTGCAGGATGATGGTAACCAGCGCCGCGGCCACGATTACCCTGGCGGAAAATCTGCACATTCCAAAATCTCGCTGCACGGTTCCACTCCTCTCGGGGGCGCTGTTTCCGGCTGCAAACGGCAGGCCGCCCGATTTCCTTGCCGAGGATCATATTGGCAGGCGCGGGCCAACCGAGTCAAGTGGAAGAACGGGTTCTACTAAGTGGAACCGGCCGCTTTCGCCGTTGGCAGAAAGGGCGAAACGCCCAGCGGCCTGCCCGCGCCCGGTGCAAAAAAGCGACAATAGGAACGAGCTCCAAACGTGAATCATTTGCGCTATTTGCTGGAGGAAGACCCGCCCCAGGGCAGATTGGACCACGCGGCCCTGGAATTGGCCTCCATCGATACGCCTGGCCTGGATCCGGCGCCTTTTCTGGATCAGTTGAATGCTATGGCCTCCGGGCTGGGCGACCGGATGCGCAATTTCAACGACGGGCGCGATTTTGTGGAAACCGCGCAACGGTACTTATTCGGCGAGTTGGGTTTTCGCGGCAACCAGGAGGATTTCTTCGATCCTCGCAATAGCTGCCTGAATCAGGTACTGGAACGGCGGACGGGCATCCCCATCACGCTGTCGGTCCTTTATATGGAGATTGCCCGGCGGCTGCAGATGCCGGTGTACGGCATCAGTTTGCCGCGCCATTTCGTGATCCAGTTCGACGACGGCAACTATTCCACCTTTATCGACCCTTATAACGGCGGGAAGGCCATCACCGCACACGAGTGTTTTGCGCTGGCCGGGGCGGAGGTGGCCGATCCGGTTCTGCTGCGCCGCGCCTCCAAGAAAGACATCGTCATCCGGATGCTGCAGAATTTGCGCGGCGTCTACTTGCGGCGAAGCGATTGGGCGCGCACCGTGCAGACGCTGGATCTGTTGCTGGTGGGCGCGCCGGAGGTAGCTGGACTCTATAAGCAGCGTGGTTTGTTGCAGATCGAGCTGCGGCATATGCAGGCGGCGCGTACCGATTTAGAACGCTACCTGGCGCTGGAGCCTGACGCAGCCGATCGCGACGATGTCCGCAAGCAGATCCAGGCGATCCACGGGTGGCTGGGGCGGGTAAATTAATGACGGCGAGAACCAGATTGAAACCTACGTCCCAATTCAGGACAAACTGAATCACAACTAAGGTGAATCGTAGACATATCTGTGGTGCGCAGTACTAACATGCCGCCGCATAAGGCCGATATACTCAATACAACGCATGCGCGATCCTTCCTACGATCCTTATCTTCCCGACAGCGATGCCGTGCTGGCGCAGTTCAATCGCTTGATGACGGAGCTGATCCGCGGCAATCTGCACCGCAACACTTTTCGTCCTTGGGAGATTGAAGTGTTGCTGGACATTGAAGGCTGCTGCGTGCGGGAAAACAACCGCAAGGAAATTTTGCGGCGCTATCAAAAAGCTGTCCAGCGTCACATGGAAAAGGGCGCCCGGCTGCCGCTGAAGCTTTCGGAATATCTGGACGCGGTCCGCGCGAAACGGGCCAAGCTGGAAGCCAAAGGGCAAACCGAGCCGGAAACCGAGCAGGTAGCGTAGCCGTCGTTCACCAAAAACGCTGTCTACAAATACGCCAAGCCTTCCATAATCCGCCGCGCTGTGCGCGCAAACGAACCGCTGACAATCCTGACGCCGCCGTTTTCCTTCGCGATCACCACGTCCGATTCCATCACTCCCGCCGGATGCCCAATGCGAATGGTGCCCTCATGTTTCGCGCACAATTCATGAACGATGGTTCCTGGAATCGCCGCCGCGGCGGAGGTGCAAACCGCCCCCGCGCCCATGTAGGACTTGTGCATCAACGTGGCCGACATCAACCGGACATTGATGTCAACGGCCTCCGCCGCCACGGGCTTGCCTTGACTGTCTTTATAGCTTACTGGCGCGGCGGCGTAGCCGATCTTGGGTGTGCCCGGCGATTTCTGCATGCCGTCGCGCCAATCGTCCACTAAACCGCAAAGCGCTGCTGCACGCGAGCGGAGTTCCTCGATGGTCGCCTGGATTTCGCGATTGGCATCAAATTCGGCGGGTAGCTCTGTGCCCCGTAGTCCCAGTTCGCGGGCATCGCAAAATACGGTGAGATTTCCGGCATCGACGATGGAAATGTGGAACTTGCGCCCGTCAGCAAGGGTCACCTCATCGCGAGCATTGCCAGTCGGCAGAAGTTCTTCGGTGCCCGACCCAGATGGGTCTTTTTTGATACTAGATCCTGCCGGATCTTTCTTGATGCTGGACCCCGCTGGGTCTAGCCAATGCAAATCAATGCGAGCCCCCGTACCCGGCACTCCGGGAATCGCGAAATCGCCTTCGCTCAGCGCATGGCCATCGCGGACCGGAACAACCGCAGTGACGTACTTATTGGAATTGACGCTATAAATGCGGACGGTCGTAAAAGGCTCGACGGCCGCGATCATGCCTTGGTTGATGGCGAAAGGGCCCACCGCGCTGGACATATTGCCGCACACCGTATTCCAGGCGACCGAGGCGTCCTTCAAACTTACCTGGCCGAACGTCATTTGTACGTCCGCGTTGGGCACTGTGGCCGCTCCCACAATCATCGCCTTCGAAGTCTGCGGCGTTGCCCCACCCAGGCCATCGATCTGCTTTAAATCCGGACTCCCGAAGATGCGCAGCAACACACGAGTGCGCCCCGCTTCGTCCGAGGGAAGATCGGACTCGCGAAACATAACGCCCTTGCTGGTGCCCCCGCGATAGATGGCGCAGCGGATGGAGTTTATGGTTGACATAGGCAGAAATCACTAGGGTAGCTGGTTTGCTGCGCGACTCTATCAACTCGCGCTCACTTGTTTCCAAAACTCCCCGGATCAACGAGGATCAGCGGGCTTGGTTGCTTCACCCGCTGCTAAGTTTTTCAGCACCAGCGCCAGCAATCCATCGCTTGCATTGCCGCTACCACCGGAAACCAGCACGTCCGGCGTCAAGCGGATATTCTTCTCCGCCAAGGCTGTGAAGATTTGCAGCAGGCCGAAGTGGGAGCCCATGGCCTCCACGCCCAACCGGTAGGCATCGGCCTTCGCAGTACCGACGGCGCGAATGGCTTCGCCCTCGTTGCGGCCCTTGATGGCCACCACTTCGCCCTCCGCTTCGCCGATGCGGCGCTTGGCCAGGGCTTCTCCTTCGGCACGCCGGGCCATGGCTTGCGATTCGCCATTGGCCTGTTCCACGAACGATTTGGCCCGCATCTCCGCCACGCGGACGTCCTGTTCGGAGTTCACCAGTTCTTTCTGTTTGTCGGCCAAAGCCTTTTGGCGCTCCAACTCCTGCCGCGTTTTTTGCGTTTGTTGCTCCGTGACGAAGGTCTTTTGTTGCTCTTCGGCAATTTTGCGCGCGGTCAGCGTGGCCATTAATTCCGGCGGCGGCGTGATGTCGCCAATCAAGGTGTCCACGGCCTGCACGTCGTATTCATGAATGGCGCGCGAGATGTGTTCGCGGGCCTCGGTTTGACGATCGGAGCGGCGCGAGAGGAAATCGAGCACAGTGTAGTTCTGCGCGCTGTTCCTAAAGTAGTTGCCGACGATGGGTTCCAGCACCTGGTTCACCAGGTTGCGGACGCTGCCCATCCGGGAAATCACCCACGGCGCTTTGGTCGCGCCAATGTTGATGATCTGCGAAACGTCCAGGTTGAACGTAAAGCCATCCTGCGATCGAACGGTGATGGTGGACAGTTTTTCGTCCAGCTTGTGGGCTTCGGTTCGCGCCGAAGCCCAGTTCAACACGATATTGGTGGTGGGCACCAGTTCAATTTTCATGATGCGCGGATTCAGCGGGTGCTTGCCAGGGTACAGCGGCTCATCCCAAACGCCTTTGCCGCCGCGGCGCACGATGTTGCCGTGGGTGAATTCCGTGCCCGAGATATCGCGCGAATCGTCACCGACGAAACTGACCACCACCCCCACGCTGCCGATGGGCACTTCGAAAAGAGGATGTTCTTCTACTTCACAAAACCAGGGGTTAATGTTGTAGGACCCGGCCAGGATGATTTGCTCCTGCAACCCGCGGCAGCCGCCGTTGCGGATGAATTTTTCGGGATTCTGAAAATCCTCGTGGCCATCCACGGCTTTGGCGGCCATCTGTCCGGTGGGCATAGGCGCCCCGTCCAGCACCGTGATGATGCCCACTTTATCGGAATCGATTTTAGTGATGGGTATATCGCGCTGCACTTGAAACAAAACCGGATTGATGCGATAGTACCCCGCGGTGAGCACAGCGCTTTGCCGGCCTTTTTGGCCGCCGCTGCGCATAAATTTTTCGCCGTCCTGAAAGTAGTCGCAGTCCACCACCGTGGAAAGCACGCGGTCCACGGGCATGGGCGCGCCGTCGTTGGCAATCACCAGGCCCAGGTGGCCCTGTTCGATTATGGTCATGGGGTATTTTTCGATTTTGTACTGGAACGACCAATAGCCGAAGTGCAAACCGGGCGCCAGCGTTTTGGCCTGGTAGCCGGCCTCCCCGTTCATCGCCACCACGCGGCCTTGCGGCAAGCTCTTGCCGCGGGCAAAGCGCTTTACCACCACTCCCACCTGGTTTTCGCGAATGCTGATAAAACTTCGTAGGATGGTTACCGCAATAATAAATGCCAGCGAACCGGCAATCCACAGCGATGGGCTACCGGCGAACGGGAACGGAAACATACGGGCTCCTTTGGGGATCAAGAGTTGCAGGACCTATGTTATTAGAAACTCTTCAGACGCGTATTTTGATGATCGTGGAGGACCCTTGGGCTCAGGCGCAAAACACCTAGTTCCCTCCTCGTAGTGAATCGGTGCCCGGCCGCCGTTTTGCATTCCATTCGGGTATTCTGTTGGCATGCGCGCTGTTTTTACTGGTGTGATGCTGACTCTTACTCTTGCCATGGCTGCCGTTCCCAACCTCACCGAACTCAACCAGATGATCGCGCGCTTTGCGCCGGCGGAACTGAAGGTGGATACGTCCGCTTTATCGCCGGGCGACAAGCTGGCCCTGGCTAAATTGGTGGAAGCGGCGCGAGTGGTCGACAGACTCTTCCTCACCCAGCGCTGGAGCGGGAACGCGGCGTTGCGGGCGCAGTTGGAAAAAGATGCCACCCCCCAAGGGAAAGCCCGCCTGCATTATTTTGACCTGAACAAAGGCCCGTGGTCGGATCTGGACGGTCAAACGGCGTTTATCGAAAATGTTCCAGCGAAAAAGCTTGCTGGCTCCAACTTCTATCCCGAGGACATGAGCAAGGATGAATTCGAGACTTGGGTTGCGAAACTTCCCGCAGCCCAACAGGAGCAGGCTAAAAGTTTCTTTTCCGTGATTCGCCGCGGTCCATCCCCAAAGAACGATAAGAACCTCACCGCCATCCCGTACAGCAAAGCCTACGCGGCCGATCTCGCAACCATGGCGAAGCTGTTGAACGAAGCCGCGTCACTCACCAGCAATCCATCATTGAAAACATTCTTGACCCTTCGCGCCAAAGCGTTTTTGAATGACGATTACTACGACTCTGACGTCGCGTGGATGAAACTGGACGCGCCCATTGACGTCACCATCGGCCCCTACGAAACCTATAACGATGAACTTTTCGGCTATAAAGCCGCGTTCGAGGCGTACATCACTCTGCGCGATGAGGCCGAAACCGCCAAGATGAAAAACTTCGCCGATCACATTCAGGAGATCGAAAACAATCTGCCATTGGACGCCAAGTTCAAGAATCCGAAACTGGGCGCGCTAGCGCCGATCCGCGTGGTGAACGAAGTTCTGGCCACCGGCGACGGAGCCCACGGCGTCCGCACCGCCGCTTTCAACCTGCCCAACGACGAGCGCATTGTGAAGGCTATGGGATCCAAGCGCGTGATGCTGAAAAATATCCAGCAAGCCAAATTCGCCAAGACGTTAATGCCCATTTCGCAGCGCGTTTTATCTCCCGCCGACCAAAAACAATTGAGCTTCGATGCGTTTTTTACGCATATTCTGGCTCATGAAATGACGCACGGCATCGGTCCGCAAAACGGCGTCCGGCAAAATTTGAAAGACACTCATTCTGCCATTGAAGAAGCCAAAGCCGATGTCACCGGCTTGTTCATGCTGCAGTATCTGTTCGATCACAAGCTGCAGCCGGAGGCCGAGAAGGCGCTGTATACAACCTTTTTGGCGTCGTCGTTTCGCACCTTGCGTTTTGGCGTGCACGAAGCCCACGGCAAAGGCATGGCCCTGCAGTTTAACTATTTGACGGACAAAGGTGCGTTCGTCGCCAAACCGGACGGAACGTTTGCAGTGGATTTTAGCAAGATTAAAGGCGCCGTGCGCGATCTGGTTCACGACCTTTTGGAGATTGAAGCCACCGGCGATTACGCGCGCGCGAAGAAGATGCTGAATGAGCTTGGCGTGATTCAACCAGCACTCGCGAAAGCGATCGACAAGCTGAAAGACATCCCTACGGACATTGAGCCGGTGCGTTCGCTCTAACCGAGTTGCGCGCCCAGCCAATCCAAATACGCTGCCGATCCTTCGACAATCGGCAGCGCGATCACTTCCGGAACTTCGTAGGTGTGGGTCTTCTCGATTTCAGCTTTCAGCGCGGAAAACAGATCGCGGCGCGATTTGATCAGCAGCAGCCATTCGCCGGCTTCTTCGACGTTGCCTTTCCACCGGTAAATACTTCGCGCCTTGGGCAGAATGTTGACGCAAGCGGCTACGCGGGTTTCCACTAAATGCCGGGCGAGTTTTTCGGCGCCCTCGGCTGAGTTGCAAGTTGTGAGGACAACAATTTTGTCGGTCACAACTTGCTACTTCGCCTTCGCCGCTTTCGGCATGGGCAGCTTCGCCAACTTCTTGCTTACCGCTTCAGCTCTCTTCGGGTCCGGTCCCAGCGAGATGAACTTAATGTAGGCCTCGCGCGCCTTTTCGTAGTCGCGATTTTTTTCGTGGGCCTCGCCTAATTTCAAGAATGCTTCGCTGTTGGTGGGATCCCACTTTGTGGCTTCCAAATAGCGCTTGGCCGCTGCAACCGAGTTGCCCTTTTTGAAATAGAAATCGCCTGTAGTGATGTTGCGCGTTGCTTCCAGCGGATTGAAGGAATACTCGGTGGGCTTCAGGTCGGGATCTTCTTCGGGAGGCTCCTGCTCAATCGTTTTTCCCGCGGCTTTCGCTGGATCTTGCGCATACAAGGGCAACCAAAATCCCAGTAAAGCGACGGCCATGAAAACGCGTGTCACAATTAGAGTATAAATCGCCAGCGACATCCGTCATAGCGGCTTCATGCAAGACCCAACGCAAATTCTTCGCGAGCGGGCGGGCGAACTGCCCACCGCCCCGGGCGTCTATTTGTATAAAGACGCGCACGGCACCATCATCTATGTCGGCAAGGCCAAGAACCTGCGCTCTCGGGTGCGCAGCTATTTTAACGACGATCGGCTGGCGGATACGAAAACCGGAACGCTGATCAGCGAAGCGCGGCAGATCGACATCATTGAAGTCGACAACGAAAAAGAAGCGCTGGCTCTCGAAAACAATTTGATCAAGCAGTGGAAGCCGCGCTACAACATTCTGCTGCGCGACGACAAAACATACCCTTACATCAAACTCACCGCTGAAAAATATCCGCGCGTGTTCGTCACGCGGCGATTAAAGAAGGACGGCGCCAGTTATTTCGGCCCCTATTTTCCGGGCAATTTGGCGTATCGGCTGGTGAACTTCATTCATCGCCACTTCAAGGTCCCGTCCTGCAATATCGATTTTTCGCGCAAACATACGCATCCGTGTTTGGAGTTCCACATCCATCGCTGCCTGGGCCCGTGCGTGCAAGGGCTGACCACCGATGCGCGTTATGCGGAAGCCGTGCGGTCTGTGAAATTGTTTCTGGAAGGCCGTCACAGAGATCTGGCAGACGAGTTGACCGTGAAGATGGAAGACGCCAGCGCGAATATGCGCTACGAGGAAGCGGCGGCGATTCACGCCTTGATCCACACTGTCGAAGAACTTGGCGAGAAGCAGAAAATGGCATCCAGCGATGCGGGCGGCGGCGACACCGATATCTTCGCCTACTATGCCGAACCGCCGATGGTGGCCGTGAACCTGTTCCACCTGCGCCACGGCCACATCGTCGACCGGCGTGAATATTTCTGGGAAGACCAGCACACCTTCGATCCGCCGGAATTCTTTTCGTCCCTTCTGATGCAGATGTATTTAGACGAGCCCTACGTTCCCGGCTTCATTCACGTGCCAACCGATTTTGAAGATCGCGACGTGATGGAGGATCTGCTATCGGAACGCCGCAAACGCAAAGTGGAAATTCACACGCCACAGCGCGGCCCCAAGAAAGCCATGCTGGAACTTGCCGAATCCAATGCCAAGCACAGCTTTGAACAGCGCTTCCGCGTGATGAAGCCGTCGTCGGAGGCCATCAAAAAAGCGCTGGAAGATGCGTTGGGCCTGAGCGAGGCGCCCGATCGCATTGAATGCTTCGACATTAGTCACATTCAAGGCACCGACAAAGTAGCCAGCATGGTGGTCTGGGAAAACGGAAAGATGAAAAAGTCGGACTACCGCAAATTCATCATCAAAACGGTAGAGGGCAACGACGATTTTGCCTCCATGCGCGAAGTGATCGGGCGGAGATACTCACGTTTGCAGGAAGAGAAGGTCGCGGGAAAAATAGCGAAAGAAAAACTACTTGTGTTGGTGGACGGCGGCCTTGGCCAATTGCACGCCGCCGCGCAGGCGCTGGAGGGTTTGGGCATTACCGATCAACCGCTGGCCTCCATCGCCAAACGCGAGGAGTGGATTTATGTCTATGGCCAGGAAGACGAGCCGGTGGTGTTGGACAAATTTTCGCCCGTCCTGCACCTGATTCAACAGGTCCGCGACGAAGCCCATCGCTTTGCGGTAACCTTTCACCGCACCCGCCGCAACGCCAGCCGTATGCGCAGCGAACTGGAAGACTTGCCGGGCGTGGGCGAGAAAACGCTGCTTAAATTGCTGCAGGAGTTCGGCAGCGTCGAACGCGTCCGCGCCGCTTCGGAAGACCAACTTGCCGCCGTTGTAGGCCGGGCGCGAGCGCAAAGGATGGTCGCAACAATGGCGGGGAAATAACCGCCTACTTTACCTCCACCTGAATCTCCACCGCCGTCTTGTCGCCCTCCTGCACGGTCTGATGGGTCAGCGCATCACGCCAGGCAATGTCGCCGGGCTTGCGTGGATTATCCACCACACGGCCGTCGGCCATCTTCATTGTCGTGTGCAGATCTGTCATGTAGACGACAACATAATGCGGATGATCGTGCATGGGCGATTTAAGGTGTGGCTCCAAAATCGTGCGGATCGCGCGTACCCGGCCGTTCTCCACCAGGACGATATGATGCTCCGGATCCACTTTCACGGGATCGATAATAATAGGCGGCGATTTGGGCACGCCGGCTTTCAGCTCAATCATCACGGCCTCCAGCGGCTGATCCGAAACATTTTCTTCCGCGTGCTTGGACGCTTCGTTGTAGCCCACCTCGCCCGCTTTGCGATCCAGGTTGCGGACCACGCCATCGGCACCAGTAATCTTTTCGTGAACATCGGTCAGGAAAACCGCCACCGACGCTGGATGCTCGTGCATGGCAATCTTCGCATGCCCTGCATGCTTCACACGCAGCACGCGAACCCATTGATTGTCGATTTCGATTTTGTAGTCTGCCGGGCTGATCTTCACCACATCCTGCGCCGACATCGTAAACGCCAACGCGATCAAACTGGTAACGCGCACAAGCATGCAGCCAGTATAGAACGCGGTTTACGCCACAAAAAAGCCCCGGAGTTTCCTCCGGGGCGCCGTATGCTCAAGGGTGCAAAGTGGTTATGGTTTCGGTACGCTATTAATCGTCTTCAGAATCTGCGAGACGATCTGATACGGATCGCCCTGCGAGTTCGGACGGCGGTCTTCCAAATAGCCCTTGTAGCCGTCCTTAATGAAGTTGATCGGCATGCGGACCGACGCACCACGATCCGATAGGCCGTAGCTGAACTTGTCGATGGCCTGGGTTTCGTGCAAACCAGTCAGGCGCAAATGGTTGTCCGGACCGTACACCGCGATGTGTGCAGCCACATTCTTTTCAAAGGCTTTCATCAGCGCTTCAAAGTACGGCTTGCCGCCCACTTCGCGGATGTGCTTGGTGGAGAAGTTGGTGTGCATCCCCGATCCGTTCCAATCGCCCTTGATCGGTTTGCAGTGCAACTCCATATCCACTTCGTATTTCTCGCACAGGCGCATCATCAAATAGCGCGCGGTCCACATATCGTCGGCCGCTTTGGCGGACCCTTTGGCGAACACCTGGAATTCCCACTGGCCCATGGCCACTTCGGCGTTAATGCCCTCGTGGTTGATGCCGGCATGCAAGCACAGCTCCAAATGCTCCTCCACAATCTGGCGGGCAACACTGCCCATATGCTTGTAGCCCACGCCGCAATAATACGGACCCTGCGGGGTGGACGGATAACCGCCCTCCGGGAAGCCCAGCGGCCGGCCGTCTTTGAAAAGAAAATATTCCTGCTCGAAACCAACCCACAAATCCGGGTCGTCCTGAATGGTGGCGCGGGCGTTGGTGGGATGCGCCGTGCCATCCGCCAACATCACTTCGCTCAACACAATGTAGGCATGCTTGCGGCTGCCATCCGGATACAATGCCACCGGTTTCAGCACGCAGTCAGAGCTTTTGCCCTCGGCCTGCATGGTGGAGCTGCCGTCAAATCCCCAATTCGGAATGTCAGCAAGGGTGGGCGGCTTCTCAAACGACTTCAGTTGAGTCTTACCGCGCAGGCCAGGGACGGGTTTGCTACCGTCCAGCCAGATATATTCGAGTTTGTATTTGGTCATAAAGTTTGAATTGTCAGTTTCAACGATCAAGTCTAAAATTCATTCACCACAAACGGCGAAAAGTGTCGCGCAAGCCATTTCCGAAACGGCGGCAGGCCTGCTAACAAGCGGCGTCGCAATGTTATAAAGCACGACACCCCATTTTGCTCGAACCACAGCCCGTTTTGCAATGCCCTGTCCCATAGATTGTGTTTATGGGGGCCATTGAGGCAGCCCGTGGCCCTTGGGGACATACGCTGGCCGGCTCAGTACCCGCCTGCGCGCTTGCCCTACGCCCCTGTATTGTAGTGAAGAAGAGCAGGCAAGAGGGCCGTCAGCGAAAACAAATACATGATGACAACATCAGTTCTATTTCCCCGCGGCACCGTATACACGGCGCTGCGGAATTTCGGCGGCGGACCGAATCCGATGGCGGCGGAGCCAAACCAGGATCCACTCCAAAAGCCGCCGGTGCTGCTGATCCAGCCGCCCAGCACCTGGATTGGCCATCATGACTTCATTCCCTGCCCAACCGGTGTGCAACAGCTGCGGATGGGCGGAATGCTGGCCGTGGTGATGGGCCGAACGGCCCGCCAGGTAAAGCAGGCCGATGCGCTCCAATATGTCGCCGGCTATACCATCGCCAACGGCGTCAGCCTTCTGCATGCGCCGCGCAAAACAGCGGATGCCCCTCAGTCCTTTACCCAGCGTTGCCGGGATGGATTTTGTCCGCTGGCCACCAATCTGGCTAGCTTGTCGAATCCGGACGATGTTGAGATTCATACCTTCATCAATGGGGATTTGTGTTGGTCCCACACAACTGCGCATCTGCTGCGCCCGGTGGCGCGCTTGATTGCCGACGTCAGCGGCTTCATCACCTTGCGGGCGGGCGATTTGTTGCTGGTGGGGGAACCGGAGAACCCTCCGCTCGCCGGCATCGGCGACACGGTTCGCATTGATATCGACAACGTGGGTTTCCTGGAGAACGTGATTGTGCCCGAGGCGTCGTTATGAAACGGGCGCGAGTGGCGTATCAAGGCTTAGTTCATGACGCAGTGGTCGGTGACAACGTCATTCAACTGGATCACGGCTCCGCCGTTCCCATGACTGACAATTCCGTCGTCTGGCTTCCCCCGGCGCAGCCGGGCGCGATTTACGCCATACACCTGAATGATCCCGGTCAGGCGCTTTCCCGCAAGGCGCCGCCAGAGCCGCGCGTATTCTTGCAAAGTGCCGGAAGTCTATGCGGGCATTTGGGGACCACACGCCGGCCCGCAGGCGTGGCCTACCTGCATCACCAATGCGAACTGGCGGTGGTGCTGGGGGCTTCAGCGAAGAACGTGAAGCGCGCCGACGCATATGAATACATCGCTGGATACACCGTGGCCAATCATTACAGGATGGGCGAGTCTCTCGAACCACCGGATGCCGAACAGGACGATCCGAATTTGTGCGCCATGAGCCGCGATTCGTCTACCCCATTGGGGCCGTGGATTGTCGATCGCGATCAGGTTCCCGATCCAATGAATCTGGCCTTGCGGACTTGGGTCAACGGCAAGGTGGTGCAGGAAGCCAACACGCGGGATATGTTCTTCGCCATTGCAGCGCTGATTGAGTATTTGAGCGGGCTGATCACCCTGCAACGCGAAGATGTAATTCTCACCGGCACGCCGCGGGGTTTGGCAACCGGCGGAAGCGGCGTCCAACCCGGCGACACCGTAGTGACCGAGATCGAAGGCATCGGCCAGTTGGTCAATAAAGTCGCATAGAACCGGCGTCTGAGTGCCGTCTGAATTAAGATAGAGACTGTGATTCCTGGAAAACATAAAACTCTCATTAGGTTGTTGCTTGTTGCGGCGATTCTGTTCCTGCTAACCGGCTGCGGTTCAGTGACAAATCCGCAACCGCAAACCCGGTCCGGCGAAGTAACATCCGAAAGGGCGCCCGAAAGAAATGCCGAAAGAACCACAGAAGCCCGTGAAACCGATGGCAGTGGAAATAGCGGCGGGCGGCATCGTCATCGCAACCGCCACCACGGGCGCGGAGGCGATCCCAACGGACCGGCCAATCCGCAAATGGCGAACGTAACCGGTAATTTCGATTTTTATTTGCTGTCGCTTTCCTGGTCTCCTGGATTTTGCGCTACACCGGCGGGTCAAAACGATCCAGGCCAGTGCGCTCCGGGGCGGAAATTTTCTTTCGTGCTGCACGGCTTGTGGCCGCAATATGAGCAATCCGGCTGGCCCGAGGACTGCTCCACCGAACCGATGGATCGCGCCGAATTGTCCAAGATGATCGCCATCATGCCCAGCGAACATCTGATTCAGCATGAATGGTCCAAGCACGGCACCTGCAGCGGGCTGAGTTCCAAGGAATATTTCGAGGAGGCCGGCGAAGCGTTTCACAGCATCAACATTCCGCCGCAGTATCGCGAGTTGGCCAGCACGTTGACGGTGAGTCCCGGCGAAATTCGCGGCCAGTTCGCGGCGGCGAATCCCAAAATAGGCGCGGACGAATTTGTCGTCGAATGTTCCGGCAACGGCCGCTACCTGAGCGAAGTGCATGCATGTTTGAACAAAGACCTGCAAGGCCGCGCCTGCAACCGCGAAGAGCAAAGGCACCAGTGCCGGTCTGATTCCGTCGTGATGCGGCCCGTACGCTAAGCAGGCTGCTGCGTCCGCGGCCGCATCACATAAATCCCGCCGGCCATCAGCAGCACCATGATCGCGTCCGTGATTTCGGCGGAGCGCCCGGGGATGTACACCTGGATCATCCGCAGCAGCAACACAAATGCGGTGGCGGCGATGGCGGCTCGTCCAAGCGGCCAACCGGCGCGGACGGTGGCCCAGACCAATGTCCCGTACATGAAAACTTTCGAAAACGTCGACGCCACTAGCGATTCGCGGGAGGAGTGAATCATCGCCAGAAACGGCAGCATACCGAAGTGATTTCCCGTGTCGGCAAAACGAAACGGGCTGAGCGCTTCCACCGCCACAAATAGCGCGAAAACAATGGCCACCGCCGCCGTGCGCGCCGCAAAACGCAACAGCACCGCCCATACAAACCAAGCCACCACTCCGGCCATCAGTTCCCGGTGATCATCGAAATTTCCCCGTAGCCAAATTTGCATCGCCACTACCAAGGCGATCAGCGCCGCCAAAACCACCGGCGTTCGTTTTGTCGTCACCACCGGCTCCAGCAGCAAGGCACAGCCCAGCCACGCGGCCATGCCCTCAAACACGCTAACAAAGTGTTCCACTTCAATTCCCGGGGCCCAATGCAATGCGGCGCGGTAGCCCACCCAACATAAAATCATCACCACCGGGAACGTAGCTGCGGAAAAAGCCGCGGAACTGGCTCCTGCAACAGCGCCCAGCAGTGCCCCGTCGGCGTTGGCCAGAAAGTCCCAAACGCTACTGGCGCGCGTGGCGTCGTAAACCTGCAGCAATTCCACCGCCAGCGATAGGACGGCGCCGAACAGTGCCGCGGCCAGCACACGGTAACGAATGCGCACACCGCGAAACGCAGCCGCGAAAAAGAAACCGACGGGAAGATACAGCAGGATGTTGGCGAAAAAATCGAACCGGTCCGCCCGATAGCGCAGGCTCGCCAGAAAGTATGACCAAACTTGCCGCGCACCGGGCTGGTAGCGGAACGGAAACAGCGAAACGTAAAGGATCACCGCCACGACGGCAAAGGTGATCGCTGCGAATTTGGGCTCAATCCGCGGTTTCATGCGGTGGGTTTCGCAGATGATTCTAAGGCAAAAGCGGATCGCCTATTTGGTAATCACTCCACAAGCGATGCGCGGCCCTGCGTTGCCCGTCGGGTCCGTCTTCAGATCGTCCTTCATGGCGTGAATCATCAGCGCCGTGCCGCCATTGCTGAACACCGAATGATCGTCGCTGCCCAGGTTGACGTGCGTATTCACCAGCACCACATCCGCCTTGCCCTTCTTGCCGATGACCGTGAAGTTGGCCATGTCGCCAGCGTGCGGACCGAACTCACTGTCCAGGCCGTGCTTCTTCATATCAGGATTGAAGTGGCCGCCGGCGGAAGTAAAATCCGGACCCTCGCACTTGGCATTCACGTGAATGTGGGCGGCATGTTCGCCCACCGGCAGCCCTTTGGCGCGCAGGTGAATCAAAACTCCGCCCTTGGGTCCCGCTTTAATGGTGGCGCGGCCCACCACAACGCCTTTCGCATCTTTCAACTCAACCGATACCGGAGCGGCAACCGCAGCACCGCCAGAAAACGAAACCGCAAGCGAAGCCATAAACACAGCCGCAAAAAGAGACTTGGTCATAGTCTCTATGATGACACGCCGCCGCGTGCCCGGGCAGCAGATTCAGAACGATTGAAGGGGAAACGCAACTTGCATTCCCCCCATCAGTGGTAACTGGCTTGTCTTAATCGTCCCCGCCAACCACGTTGACGAAACCAAACATCCAATCGTTCAAGGAGTGCGTGCGGTTCATGCACATCACCAGATAGCGGCCATTCTTCAGAAAGCGATAGGTGATCAACTGGCCGTTAGAGGTGGCGCCGGCCGGAATGGTTCCGCCGTTCAAGAACTGCTGGCCGCCGGCCGACATCAGGCGGCCGGGTTCAAACCACACGCGGTTGTCCGGGTGAGCGTTAGTGACGTTGGCCGAAACCACCACCACCACTTCGCCATCGCCGTCCGCGATGATGTGCGCGCCATTCGCGTTGGTGGTGCTCAGATTGCAATTGTGCAGCGCCGGATTGGTGATCGTATTCGGGTCCGTTCCAGGGCACAGAACCTGGCCGATCTTGTCGCGCGTGGTGTCCTTGCTAACGGACCACATCGTGATGCCGTGGCCTCCGCCATGAACCTGAAACGTCACCTGCCCGCCTTTTGCGATGGTGGTTTCTTCGGGCGTCAGGTGATGCAGCATGAACGCGCAAGGGTCAGCCGGCCCGCCAATCGCGCCGGTTTGCAGGCACGGCGCGGGACCCAACGGAGCCAACGGCAATACGCCGAAGTCAACCGTCGTGTCCTTCGACGGCGCCTTGCCATGAGTCTGGTCATCGTGTTGTGACGAGCCATCGTGTTGTGACGAGCCATCGTGTTCCGCCAAGCCCACAAAAGGCAGCAACGCGGCAACCGTAAATCCAAGAAGTAAGTGTTTTGTACTTGATCCCATAAAAGCTCCTTGATGGGACTATACACTTAAGAAACAGGGCGTTTTGTTGGGTTTTTGTAAAATGTTTTACAAGGTTTTGTAAAACCTTTGGCGGACTGGTTTACAACCGGTTCATCAAACTCGCCGCAAACCCGGCGCCGAAGCCGTTATCGATATTCACCACCGTCACATTGCTCGCGCAACTGTTCAGCATGCCCAGCAGCGCCGCCAGGCCGTGGAAGCTGGCCCCGTAACCAACACTCGTCGGCACCGCAATCACCGGAGCCATCACCATCCCGCCCACCACGCTGGGCAGGGCGCCCTCCATGCCGGCGCAAACGATCACCACCCGCGCCTCCATCAAACGTTCGCGATTCTGCATCAGACGATGAATACCCGCCACGCCGATGTCGTGAATCGCGTCCACTTCGTTGCCCATCACTTCAGCCGTCACGCGGGCCTCCTCCGCCACCGGCAAATCACTGGTGCCCGCACACACCACGGCGATCTTTCCCTTGCCTCGCATGGCGCGGTCGCGCCACACCCGTAACGTCCGCGATGCCGGAAAATATTCGGCATGCTCGTTCTCCTTCACCAACCGATCTGCCACGCCCGCATCAATTCGAGTCACCAACAAATTTGGTGACTGCGCCAGCAGCGCGCCTGCAATGGCCGAAACCTGGTCCGCCGTTTTGCCCTGGCCAAAGATCACCTCCGGCATGCCCTGCCGCAGCGCCCTGTGATGATCCACCTTGGCGAAACCCAGGTCTTCGAAAGGCATGTGGCGCAGGCGCTCAATCGCCGCGTCCACCTCCACCGCGCCCCCGCGCACCTGCTCCAGCAACGCGCGTAGTTGTTCCTGATTCATATTGAGTCTAGTCGAGCCTTGCTATAAGCTGACGCCGCGTTTTCAGCATAGCAGCGGACCCGTGTTATGCTGCAATGATTTCGTGAACAAGTTTTCGTGACACCCTGTCCGCCATTTCGGGAACCTCAGCGCACAACGCTTCTGCGCACCACTGCCATCGCGCTGCTGGCCGGTGCCATCGCAGCGGGACTCAGCCGCAGTCTCGCCCGCTGGCCGTTGGTAACTCTCCTGGCAGTTTGGCCATCCCTGGGCGGCCACTTTGTCGAGCTATGGTTTCTCAACTGGCTGCGCCCTCGGCTGCCGGTTGCACCTCGCCTCCGGGCAGCGGCTCGCATCGCGGTTTGGTTCGCTGGCGGCACGGTTCTGGCAATAGGCATGGGCCTCACCGCAAAAGCACTTGGTCTCCGGCCCGGCCGGGCGTGGTGGCTTGGCGGTCTGGCCTTCATCGGCATCGAGCTTCTCGTGCATCTCGTCCTGCAATCCCGGCACCGGCCCAGCTTCTATAACGGACGCGGGTAATTTCCAAGCGCTGCACGGTCGCTGGAAAAAATCGAAACACGAAACAAAAACGGAACAAGAACGGGACGTCCTGAACCGTGCCCTGCACAAAATGCGCTACAACGCTGTATTTGGTGGGTTGGTGCGCTCGTGCTACTTGGTTCCATGCCTCTTCATTTGCCTATTTCATTCTTCAGTGTTTGGGCGGATTATCCAGCGTGGTATCACGCCGTGTACCTGCTATCGCTGATGCCGCTGATGGGCTTTGGTGGTTACTTGGCTCAACCCGGCAAGCCTGCAGCGACAAAGGAATCATAAGTCGCGCAGCGTGGCGCCACCAACACCACTCTCCGGCGGCCTACCCGCCAATCGCGCACTCACCCGACTCCCACCAACCCCATCTCCCCCGCAATCACCAACATCCGCTTTGTCTCACGCAAACGAAAGCCACCACCCGCTATCCTTCAGCCAGAGTAGTTCGTTCTGGCCAGAACGCGTCGCATGGGGCGGTGACAGCATCGCCCCAAAAAGTGTACTGATCTTTCGGCGAGGATAAAACCTCTTGCATCGGAACCTACATGGATCGAGATGACGGAAGACCTTGAAACCGGTTTCATAACA
>JANXYJ010000195.1 GCA_025350105.1 Terriglobia bacterium
GCGAAGCATTGTTGCGAATTTTCCACCATGAAGATTTCACCGGCGTCCGGAATTGGCACACCGGCATAGTCCGGCAGTCCACTGTTAATAACGATCCCGGTGTGTCCATTCCCGTGGCGCGTGCGATTTTCAGGAAGACGCTTGCCCCCCCTCGCGTGGAAATGTTGGAAACCGCACCAAAATCCGGACAAACGCGTCCTTTTTCTAGGGCGAATTTGTCCACGTAGCTCTATTGCTGCCCAAACGCCCACTGCAAATCTAGCCCACAGTTCTATCTGATTGATTCAAAGTGTAAGGAATCGCGAGGCGATTCCACCGCACCGGCGGAATTCACAGTCCTTCAACCATTCTCCCAGCTAAATCCGGACAAAAGCCTCGCACTGTCTCTACCGCCACCACTGAAAACAAGCCACTTATTCCTGGCCCCGGAAGTGCATTTGTATGAGTGGTTCCATGCACAATACACAGGTTTGGAATCGTAACAGTCGTGGACATGAGGCAAATCTTGTGCGGAGTGTCCGCGAAGCGTCGTTTTGAACTATAAAAAAGGAGAAACTAAAAATGTTGAAACTAGATGAACACACCAGCTTCCAGTGCGCCTGCGGACCTCTCACCCTGTGTGGTGATATTGATCCGATGTGCATCATTGACCCCACCTGTCCGCCGAGCAACATCATCCCGTCTTGCACGGACTTTCTGGTCCGCGTGAAGTGGGAGATCTACGGCACCATCGTTCCCATGATGGGCGGCGAATTCAAAGTCACGGTTGGGTTTGACGCTGTGGGTGACGGCCCCAACGCCAACTATAGTGCCTCCGTTTCGGTGGCCTCCGGCAAATACTCCCACAGCCCCACGGAAGGGCCGGAGCGGGATTTCGTGGTGGACGTGAGGATCCCGAACGCGAGCGACAAGTTGATAGTAGGCGTGTATTTGTTGAGCGCCTATGTCACCTACACGGACGTCAACGGCCGGCCGGGTCCGATCGCGGGGATGTCCGCCGAGAAGTTCCTGGAGATCTTCCCGCAACCCAACGAATAGAAGCGGCGCTATCCGCGAACACAAAATCGACGCGGTTGGCCGATGTTCATCGGCGAATCGCGTCGTTTTTGAGCAAGAAGAAATGTGAGCGAGAAACATATCTTCATGAGTGCGACGGTATTCCCTGACGGTAGAGCGAAGGAGATTCCCCACGTGCCCCAGGTAAACTATATCCAACGGAGAGCGCTGCGCCAACGGCTGATTGCTCTAAATTTACGGCGCCTTCAGGACGAGGTATCAACCATGAAACCCAAATCACGCACGCGCGCGACCAAAGCCC
Source organism: Terriglobia bacterium (assembly GCA_025350105.1). Taxonomy (GTDB): domain Bacteria; phylum Acidobacteriota; class Terriglobia; order Bryobacterales; family Bryobacteraceae; genus Palsa-187. The sequence continues at coordinate 1,319 of JANXYJ010000195.1, forward strand.
TTAGCGGTGACGATCTAAAGCTGATTGCGGGCATTTCCGCAATGAGTGAGAATCGGCTGCAGCGCGCCGGGATCTTGACCTTCGCCCAGCTTGCTTTGTCGACTCCCCAGAAGATTGCAAAGATTGTAGAACTCCCGGCTCCTCGCATCACCCAGCAAAACTGGGTGGGACACGCCCGCAATATGAGTTCGTCGGGGGCCCCGAGGGCGTCCGCTCCCATGCCTTCGGGTGAACTGCGCAATACCGGATTTGTGGTCGACCTGTTCATGGACGCGGATCGCAACCTGGTCACGACGCAGGTTCTCCATGTTGACAGTAATGAAGGCGAATCGTGGAGCGGTTGGGACGCGGAGCAAATGTACAAATTTTTTGCCGAACACGCGGGGATTGAATCCCGGCAACCGCCAATCCCGGCGGCTGCAACATCCGCGTCAACCACACCCTCTGCGACACTCTCTCGAACGGAAATGCCGCCTGCCCCCAAGGGACCAGTAACGCTAAAGCTGGATGAGGTGAAGATCATACCGGAGGGTGCGGCGGGACCGTCTCAGATTGTGGTGGACAGCAATCCGTTTGACCTAGATCTGTCGGTTAGGGTGTCTGGTCCGGTTGGCACGCGAGCAATCCCCTACACCGCATACGTTCACGCACGCCGGGCGGGCGGCGGCCGCGTGGTTCTGGCAGAGCATCCGGGTGAGCTGCAAAAGACTCAAGAGACGATACGAATCCGAGTGCCGGCCGGCAAACTGCCGCAGGGCGCCTATTCACTCACCACTTACATAATCCTGTCTGGGACGAATACGAAGGGTCTCTCTGGACTCCCTGGTCATGCCCTGGCGACCAGCAAATTGCTGGTGGCTGGCGCAGCCAGTTGAACCTTCAAACCCTAAGCCTGCGTTGGACGGCAATGTCTACGGGGGCGAATGATATCCTGGCCTCATGAATCTGGCTTTCATCGGACTGGGAAAAATGGGTATTGGTATGGCGCGGAATTTGCTACGCGCGGGGCATTCGGTGGCGGTTTACAATCGCAGCGCGGATAAAGCGGCGCCGCTGGTTACTGAAGGCGCGCGGGTGGCAAAATCGCCCGCCGATGCATGCCGGGAGGCCGACGTCATCATGACGATGCTGGCCGATGACGCGGCGCTGGAGCAGGTGGTCTTCGCTGCAGACGGAATCGCAGGCGCGATGAAACCCGGCGCGGTTCACCTTTCGCACAGCACCATCAGCACAGCGATGGCGCGCAAGCTCACCGCCGAACACGCCCAGCGAAAGCAGGGCTATTTGAGCGTGCCCGTGTTCGGCCGTCCTGAAGCCGCCGAAGCCAAGAAGCTGGTGGTGGTGGTCGCGGGGCCGGCTAATTTGATCGACCGCTGCCGCCCGTTGTTTGATGCGCTGGGCCGCGCCACTTACGTCGTCGGAGCCGAGCCGTGGCAGGCCAACGTCACCAAGCTGTGCGGCAATTTCATGATCGTAGCGATGATTGAAGCGTTCGGCGAAGCCTACGCTACGCTGCGCAAAGCTGGCGTGGACCCGCATGCGTATCTGGAAATCATGAACACACTGCTGGGCTCGGCTGTGATTGGCAATTATGGCAAGGCCATCGCCGATGAGGCGTTTGAGCCCGCCGGTTTCGCGTTGAAGTTGGGCTTGAAGGACGTGCGCCTGATTCTGGCCGCAGCGGAGGAGTGCACGTCTCCCATGCCGCTGGCAAGTCTGGTGCATGATCATTTGCTGTCGGCGGTTGCGCAGGGACAAGGTGAGATGGATTGGTCCAGCGTGACCAGGGTGATCGCGCGCAACGCGGGGTTGTGAAGGCTGGAGTGGGATTCTGCTTGGCGATTTTTCCAGAAGGGAACTCGCGGACATTTGTGGAGCGCGTTGCGCTACGTCGAACTGGCTGTCCCAAACTGTTCCCGAAGGACACGATGCGCAGTTTACCGACATCGCATATAGTGGAATGACCAATGGCTGCCGAGCAAATCGTCCCAGGGCTGTATATGTGAGCGTACAGCCGGCAGGTGATTCGATTAAGAACATGTTCACG